>NZ_JCBCUW010000022.1:0-96540 GCF_059862525.1 Pseudomonas sp. MF08875 | reverse complement strand
TGGCTGAAACCTTGGGCAAGGCCGAGTTGAAGGGTCGCACGTTCGGGGATACTGAGTTCGTGATAGGACATAGTGGCAGCACCGTACCGGAAAGGTCAGGTGTTGCACTCAGTTTTTGCGGCCGCCCAGTCTCGGATCTGTCTGCACTCAAAATCTGGAATTGGTGTCTTGCTCTGGTCACTGCGCTAATCTTCGCAGTGACCCTAAGGCGAGTATGGCCTCAAGATCTTAAACACCAGAACACCCTAATTGTTCTAGCGTGCCTACCCTTCTTAATAGCTGTTGAACCCATGCACTCACACCACCAAACACTGTGGGCGCACCAGGTCATGCAGCCAGTTATTGCCACTGCCCTGTATCTAATTGTGGGGAGGATGACGACACGTAGAGCTATTGCGCTGGGAACGCTGTGCTTCGTCGCTTGCTGGATCGAGTGGACAGCGTACCTGCTTTGCATAGCATGCTTCTTTGTCGTAGTAGTAAAATCCGAAAAAGACAGCCAACTAAAAAACGTGACTATATTTTCAATAACTACACTCCTAGGAGGACTTTCCGTTCTTGCTTATTACTGGCAACTCGTCGGAATAGAACCATATTTCCGGTCACTAACAGAAAGATTTACCAGCAGATCCGCCGCTGTCTCATACTACAATTGGGGGGACTGGCTTCTATCTCTGATGCAATCATTTGGCCCATGGATTGCTGCCATCGGCCTCTTGCTAATCGAGCTATTTACATATCGAAAAAATGATAGCAATACAAATATTCCAGCCACCTTAATAGCTGTATCAGCATTTATTCTTTTAGAAAATGCACTAATGCTTGAACACGCCATTGTTTATACGTTCGACAGACTGAAGTGGGCATTTCTTATCGGCCTGCTGATTTACTCAATAGGGCGAAAGGCAATTTCGGCCAATGAGCGGTCTATCGTATGGGTAACAGTTATTCCGCTATTAGCATCCGCCTACTCTATCTACCAGTATATGGACATCTATAAACCATACTGGCGTTAGGTCATCTCACAGCGAGCCACTGCCAGTACGGCGCTCCGGTATAGCGTAAAGCGATACCGAAGCCCGGACTGAGTGTGAATTCACCGGCAGTGGCGTTGAACTGAACGTTATTGATAAAAACGGCCCTTGCTCCAATAAATGTAACTACCTGAACCAGCCCTGTTCTATTAATTATTTTTTTACCGCTCCAAAAACCCCACATTCAGCGCCGCGATTTGATGCCTGATGCTGTGCTCCGATCTCTTTCAGAAACCAGCTGCCATGATGCGGCCCGATGCCAAAGTTGAAAAAATGTAGCTCTACCCTAAACCCGTAGATCGCCTCTGGTTCCCTAGACACTCTCCAGACCAATGCTCGGGCAGGCAGCAGCAACTAGGCCGCGCCTGCCCTTGGGCATCAGAAATCGACCGTTGCGGACAACTGCAAGGTGCGCGGATAACCCGGCGAGAACGCGCCATATGAAGCGACACCCGACCAATACTCACGGTCAAACACGTTCTGCACCGTTGCGCGGAATGTCGTCGGCCGGCCTTCGATCTTCGTTGCATAACGTGCGCCGGCATCGAAACGGGTCCAGGCATCCAACGCCTGGGCGTTGGCCTGGTTGACGTACTGGCTGTCGGTATAGATCGCACCCCCTGTCAGGGTGAAGCCCTCCAGCCATGGCGTATCCCATTCAGCCCACAGATTGGCCTGCACGTCCGGTACGCCGACCGGTTTATTGCCGCGGTTGGCGGCGGTGGCCGAATCGGTCAACTTGCCGTCCAGCACCGTTACGCCCCCCATCAAGCGCGTACCCGGCGCCACTTCGCCGAACAGGCTCAATTCGATCCCGCGGTTGCGCTGCTCGGCTTGTACCGAGAACACGTTGCCCAAACCGATCTCACCGCTGGGTTTCTCGATCTGGAACAACGCCAGTGTGGTCATGAATGTGCCGTGTTCGTATTTCACGCCTAGCTCATGCTGCTTGGATTCGTAAGGCGCGAATGTCTCGCCGGCGTTGGCAGCCGTGCCTGGGGCAATGTCACCTTTGCTCAAGCCTTCTACGTAGTTGTAATAGAGGGAAACGTCTTCCCAGGGCTTGACCACCACGCCCACCAGCGGGGTCGTGGCGCTGTCGTTGTACTTTGAACTGACCGAACCCGCGGCATTGTAGTTGCGTGATTCGATCTGCTGCCGGCGTACGCCAAGGGTCAGTTGGAAGCGGTCGTCAAGCATGGACAGCGTGTCGGTGAACGCAACGCCGGACAGGTCCGACTCGGAAACACGCAACACTTTCGGTGAGCGGATGTGCTGCTTGGGTACATCGATCGGGTGATAAATGTTCGAGTGGATTTCGGTGCCGCTGTTGATCCCGCGGGACAATTCATCCTGATACTGGGTCGCCATCAGCGTGGTCGTATGGGTGATCGGCCCGGTGGCGAACATGCCACGGGCGCCAATATCGGCGGTCGAACGGTCGACGTTGAATTTGTAGTAACCCGGCGTATTGCTGGTATCCCCCGCCGCGTTGAGGATGCGCGGCACCTGGTCGGACAGGCGCTTGACGTCCGACTTGCCGCCACCGGCATGGGCGAACACGGTCAGGCTGTCGCTCACGTCATATTCACCGCCGAGCAACGCCGACTGCTCCTTGGTGTCCGACCAGCCCCAGGCCTGCGGCAGGTTGGTGCGGCCATTGGGCGCGGACGGAACCTCAACGCCCGGGGCAATGGTGAAAGGCCGTGAAGCACCCTCCCAGCTTTCCTTCTGGCTGATGTAGTCCAGGTTCAGGCGCAAACGCTCACCGCGATAATCCAGGGCGATGGCGCCAACGCCCAGATCCCGCTGTTGCTCCTCGATGGCGGTATCACCGCCCTGCAGGTTGCCGTTGAAGCGCACACCGAACTGGTTCTGCGAACCGAAACGGCGGCTGAGGTCCAGGTGACCACCCACTTGGGAGTCGGATGCGTAAGAAGTGGTGACCCGGGTCAGGTCTTCGTCCAGCGGCCGCTTGGGCACGATGTTGATGACCCCGCCTACCCCGCTGTTCGGCGAGATACCGTACATCAATGCGCCCGGCCCCTTGAGCACTTCGACACGTTCGGCATATTCGGTGAATACCCGGTAGTTGGGTGCCACGCCGTACACGCCGTCGTACGCCAGTTCACCCAGGTTGCCCTCGCCGATGGGGAAGCCACGAATGAAAAATGAATCGACGATGCCTCCTGTCTGCCCGGTCGAGCGCACCGAAGGATCGCGCTCCAGCGCATCGGCCACGGTCACGGTTTGCAGGTCGGCCAAGGTCTTGGCGGTGTAACTGGTGACGCTGAAGGGCGTGTCCATCACGTCTTTGTTGCCCATCATGCCCAGCCGTGCACCGCGGGCAACCTGTCCGCCGGCGATCACCGGCGTTAATGCGGTCGGGCCGTTGTAGCGGCTGTTGATGTGGGTGGTGTCGAGTTCCAGCGCATCGCTGCGCTCGCCCGTCGCCGTTGGGTTACTGGATGACTTGTCGGCGGCAACGTCCTGTTGCTCGGGGCTTGCAGCCCAGGCGTTGGCGCTTCCTGCGACCAGAACAAAATTCAACAGCGCGGTACGGATGGCGAGTGTTAACAAGCGCTCACCGCTGGGAAGACGGACAACAGGCATGACGTGAGGATCCTTTTCAACAAGGGAAAATGCTAATCACTCCTATTGCCAGTCGGTCTGCGAAAAAGTATCACCTTCGAAAGCGTTTTTTTCATCGAGCCCCGCCAAACCTAGCCGTACAGGCATTCCAGCGGGATGGCGACCACCGGTAACGCGGGTTCAAACGCGTGTCGGGTGGTCTTGTACGCCAGGATCTCGCCCCGGGCGATGGTGCTGAAAATCCGTGCCACATCGAACGCCTGCCCGGTTCGCCAGTGCCACACGCACACCCGCGGATCGGCGTAATCGAGCTGGATGCACGGCACGCGCTTGAGGCCCAACTGCAACGCCGCGTTGAAACGGTGGTTACCGTCCATGACGATGCCTTGCGAGCGCTCGACGATGATGGGTTCCAGCCACTGCCCTGCCCGCGCGATCGATTCGCGCAGCAGCGTGACATTGGCCGGATCGACCTGTTCCGACTGCACAACTTCGCACAACGGCCGCAACGCGATCTGATAAGCGTGTTCCATGGTCAACCTCCTGATTGGCCCGGTTTCAGCAGGCATCGGCGCCAGACACCGGCGCGTGTCGGCGGGCGACCTCAAGCAGGCGCTGGGCGTGTTCGATCAGCGGCAGGTCGACCATTTCGCCATCCACTTGCACCGCGTGGCTGCCCGACGCGACCGCCCTCATCACCCGGCCGGCCCAGGCCAATTGCCGTGAATCGGGCAGGAAGGCCCGTTGCACCGGCCTCAATTGCGCGGGGTGGATGCACAGCTTGGCGCCGAACCCCAGTGAACGCGCGTAGTGCGAGTCCTTGGTGACGACCGCCAAATCGCTGATCGCCGGGGTAACCCCATCGATCGGCGCCGGCAGATCAGCCGTGCGCGAAGCCAGGACGATGCGGTTGCGGGCGAATAGAAACGCCTCCGGCGTTTGGCTGCAGTCGATGTCGAGGGAGAAGTCCAGCGAGCCGAATGCCAGCCGTGCCACACCCGTAATGGCTGCGATCGATTCCACCTGTTGCAACCCCTTGGCGGTCTCGATGATTGCGATGATTTTCAACCCGGGTTGCCATTCCAGCAGATGCTCGACCACCCGCGCCAGCGCCTCGGGGCACTCGGCCTTGGGCAGGAAAATGCCATCGCATCGCTGGGGATGCCGCATGTTGCAGAGCCAGCTCAGATCCTGGCGAAACAGCGCACTGCTGATGCTGTTCAGGCGGATGTATCGTTCGCAGGAAACGGTCTCGGCGCCCTCCTGCCAGCTCCCGATGGCAACGCGGGCGGCGGCTTTGCTCTGTGGGTGAACGGCGTCCTCGAGGTCGAGAATAATTGCGTCCGGCCCTGCCCCGACCGCTTTGGGAAACCGTTCGGGCCGATTGCCCGGTACAAACAGGTAGCTGATCGCGAGTGGGGTCGTGCTGCTGAATCGATCGGATTGCATGGCATAGCTCCTAGGCGTGAAACAGTCGTGGTTACTGACACATTTACGGGGCCTCGGGCAGCCCATTTGCGGGCCTGTCCGGGCCTTCTCGAAACAACCGCCAACACCTTGTTGTTCAAGGTATTAAAGGGGTTTTTAATCGGCGGGCGAACGCGTCCTTGAGCGTGTAAATACACGTTCATTGATTCGCCTTGCGCAGGTCTTTATTCAAAAATACCTGAAAATCTTACTTGATAATCATTCCTGTTCGCAATATTGTTCACGCCGTCAAGGGGAACTACCCGAGTTTCTAAACACGCAATTTGCACCTCGGTAAGTACATGGCGGTGATGTCATTTGAATCCCCGCCACCGTGCCATCACCGGGAATTGGCCATCAACTAATGGCCCGTCGAAACATCCGTACAAACCTTATGGAATGGGGTTGTCATGCAATTATTTTGTGAATCATTTATTGCAATCGGCGCGATGGATCCAACTTTAGATATCGCCTGGCGGCCGCCTCCGAGTTGCGTGGGCCTTCGTTTTTAGCGAGCCAAAAACGGTATCTATCGATAACGAGAAGTTGTCGAACTATCAATGGCGAGATTGTTTTCGACGCCAAGGGGCAACTATGCATGCAATAAATTCAATGCCTGCCGAACAAACAGCCGAAGTTCATCAGCCAGGCATGTTAAAGCCGCTGATCGACCCAATAATTTCCACGCTTATCAACCAATCCCCGGGGATACTTACGGAACTGGTCAAGTTCCATGGTTCACCTTTGAATCTGGTATGGCCGCATGCCTTTGAGCTAAATACCCTGGCATTGCTGGCCGTATTGAAACAGCACAACCTGTCTTACGAAATGTTCTACGGTGCCAAGGCCAACAAGTCACAAAGCCTGCTGGAAGCGGCAGCGCAGTCAGCGATCGGCATCGATGTATCGAGCATCCACGAACTGCATGCGGCGCTGCGGGCAGGTGCATGTGCTGCGAAAATCTGCGCCACGGGCCCAGCCAAAACCGCCGTATTTCATCAGGCTTTGGTGGGTGCTGGATCGCTCATCTGCATCGACTCGCTGGAGGAGTTAGGTCACCTGCAAGGTGTACTGCAAACACAGTCGCCCTTCAGCAAAGCCAGAGTATTACTGCGTTACAGGCCCACAGACAGCCCCAAAAGCCGCTTTGGCATGGGCACGGCCGACTTGCTTGAAGGCCTTCAAAAGCTGACGAAACACACCGATATTTTCAATTTTGAGGGCTTCCATTTTCATCTGGGCGGCTATGGGTTCGAGTCCCGCGCACAAGCGGTGCGAGAGGTCGGCGGATTCGTCGAGGCGGCTCGGGAGATGGGCTTGAACCCGCGGATGATCGATATCGGTGGCGGCTTGCCGGTACGTTATGTCGAGCCGCACGCCTACGCCCATTTTTTTGAGAACGATAATAAGCCGAGTCATTATTACAACCAGAAAGTTCCAGGCGATTATTACCCATACGGCGGCGAACTGAGCGCATCACAATGGCTTGGCTTATTACTGGATGCTGAATTTTCGCCCGGGTTATCCATCGCCCGTTATTTCAAGCAACAACACATCACCCTGGCCCTGGAGCCGGGCCGTAGTCTTGTCGATCAAGCGGCGATTTCAATATTTCGCGTCACCCGCACCAAGAAACTTGCCGAAAACAAAGCCGTTATTTTTGTTGAGGGCAGCAGCTTCAGTGCGTGTGAAACCTGGTTCGGCTCCGAGTATCTGGTTGATCCTTTATTAATCAGCTCACCGGGCCTGCCATGCACTGCGACGCAAGCTTACATCGCCGGCCACAGTTGTCTTGATGATGATGTCATCACCCATCGCCTAATCAACTTTTCCACTACACCACAGCCCGGTGATTTATTGGTTTACGTCAATACCGCCGGTTATCAAATGGACTTGCTGGAGAACGAATTTCATCGCCACCCCCTGCCCCGCCGGTTGACGGCGACCTGTTGTACGCAAGGTAACTATAGGTTTTCACCTGACTACTAAAGGGAATGACTGTAATGATATTGAATAAAGTCTCGGACCTTATTGGTAACACGCCCATCTTAGGCATTGATGTTCCCGGCACTAACGCGCGGTTGTTGCTCAAGATTGAAAAGAACAACCCCGGGGGCAGTATCAAAGACCGCATGGCGCGCAATATGGTGCTGGCTGCACTCAAGTCCGGGCGCCTCAAACCGGGTGGCGTGGTCGTCGAGTCGTCCTCTGGCAACACCGGGATCGGCCTGGCCATGGCTGCCGTCGAGTTCGGCCTGCATTTCATTGCGGTGGTGGATCACCACGCCGCCCAGGACAAGATCGCGGTCATGAAGGCCCTCGGTGCCGACATTCGCTTCGTCAAAGGCACCTACCGCGAAGATGAAGTGGCGGTGGTCGAGCGCCAACGACTTGCCGCAGAACTGGCCAGCCAGATTCCCGGTGCCGTGTTCATGAATCAATCCGACAACGCGGCCAATGCTGGCGGCTACAGTGATTTCGTGCGCGAGACCATTGGCCAGGCCCAAGGCGTTATCGGTGCCTACGTCGGTTGTGTCGGCACCGGCGGTTCGATGACCGGCATCGCTCGCGGCCTGAAGCTACACAACCCCGACACGGTGACCGTTGCGGTGGAGCCTGCCGGCTCGATTGTCTTTGGTCATCCTGGCTACCCCTACTACCAGTCGGGTACCGGCACGCCGGCTGGGGACACCGTCGGCTTGGTGCTCGACTACAGCTGTATCGACCTGGGCGTGCAAGTCACCGATTCCCAAGCGTTCGAAACTGCGCGCTATATCGCCCGCAACCTCGCCTTACTGGTTGGCGGCTCAACCGGCGGGGCGATTTTCAAGGCGCTGGAACTGATCCACAAAGGTGTGTTGAGCGGCAACGTGGTGGTGCCGATTGCCGACGGTGGCGAAAAGTACCTGCACACCGTGTTCGACGATAAATGGCTGCAGGAACGCGACCTGATCGACCCCAGCATCGCCCCCCAACTGGATGCCTGGCTGGGCAAGACCCAATGGCTGGACGCCGTTTCCGCGCCGCTGCAACTGAGCGTCGCATGACCCTACCCTTCACACAGGAACGCCTCTCGATGAATCTGTTGAAAGTTGCCATTTGTGGGGGTGGCAGGACTGGCCACCTCAACGCCATCCTGTTCAAGCAGCTGCCCCATGTTCAGGTTTCGATGCTCACTCGCAATCGCAGCATCATCGAACAACATGCCCTGCAGGTGCCGATGCAGGCGCTGTTGCCCGACGGCTCCACTGTGCAAGCCCGACTGGACCGGGTGAGCACCGATGCAAGGGCGGCGGTTGAAGATGCCGACATCGTCATCATCACCGTGCCGGCCCATGCCCGAGCGCAAACACTGAAAGACATCGCGCCTCACCTCACTACCAGCAAACTGGTTTACATCGGCGCGATTCCGGGCTTCTGCGGTTTCGACTGGCTGGCCGAAGCCACCCTGCCCGACCGCCCGAACCTGGTGATCTGGGGCATGAAGGATGTCCCGCATACCGCGTTCGAGCTGACGCCGGGACGGTCGATCAAAATGGGCGGCGGCAAGAGCCGGCTGTATGTGGCCACCCATGCCAGGGAGCCGCAGTCGGCACAACGACAGCTGGAAAAAATTCTCACCCGACTGTACGGGCCTTGCGTGACGATGCTGGATGATTACCTGGAGATTACGCTGACGCCAGGCAACCCGATCATGCACAGCTCGGTCATTTATGGGCTGATCGGCCCCTACGGCCAATGGCATCGCAAGATCTTTGCGCAGCCCCTGTGTTGGTGGAACGAGTGCCCGGAGCTGGGCGCCTATTTCCTCGAACGCATGGATCAGGAAAGCCAGGGGTTGTGCGCGGCCATCAGCCAGCGCATGGGCATTGACTTGTCATCGGTCAAGTCGCTGAAACAGGAAATCGTCGAAGCCTACGGCGAGCAGATCCGCGACCCGAGCAGCATGCTCTCAATCCTGCGCACCAATCAGGCCTACAACAATATCCTCGCGCCGATGGTGCCCGCTCCCGGCAACCGCGCCGGCTATGTGATCGAGCGCCAGAGCCGTGCCTTCAACGAAGACATTGCTTACGGTTTGGTGCTGCTGGTGGAAATGGCCAGGCGCTTGGACTTCAAGGTGCCCTATATGGAAGAAGTCCTGAACTGGAGCATTGGCTACATGCAAGGCCTGGGCGATTGCGCGCTCGACTACTTCCCACACCAATGGCCACGCCCCGCAACCGCTGCGGCCTGAACCCTTTATTCAGATTTTTCGACGAGCAGACCGCAGATATGGATGACTTCAAGACACTGATCGCCTACTCCCGCAAAAACGCCCTGCGACGCCTGATTCGCTGCCTTTTTGCCGAAAACATCCTCGACCGTTCGGCCCTGAGCTTCGCCGCTGAGGGCAACCAGGCCACTTACCCACTCAAGGGTGGCCGCGCTCATCTGGTGTTTTGCGAGATCACCAAAGGCCCGGCGGACACCCTGGTCAACGACGGTGAGGTGGTACTGCTCACCCACGAAGGTACACGCCAGGTCATCACCCACCATCAAGACATGCTGGATGTGCTGCGCGACAGTTTCGACTTCGAGCCTACCGATGAAGGTGTGGCCGGGCTCAAGTCAGACATGGAAAACAGCCTGACCAACGATGCCCACGCCCGCCAGCATCGCCAGCAATGGAACGCCCGCCTGCAACAGGCCGCCCGGGATCAGGGCCTCGACAGCTTTACCGACTACCTGCGCCAACATGCAAAAACCAAGGACGCCGCGATCCTGCTCGACCAGTGGGGCTCGCTGGAAGGGCATCCGTACTACCCGACGTGGAAATCGCGCCCGGGGCTGACCGATGCCGAAGTCGAGGAACTGTCTCCCGAGTTCAACGCCCAAGTGCCGCTGCGTATCGCCTCCCTGCGTGCCGACCACGCGATAAGCGAAAGCATGCCCCACGTGCGCAGCTACCCCAACTGGTTCGCCAGCAACTTCCCGGCGCAATGGGCACAGTGGAAAGCCTCGCTCAACAGCAAAGGCCTGGACGAGAGCCAGTGGCTGCCGCTGCCGATTCACACCTGGCACTTGCAAGCCTACGTCCTGAAGACGTTCGCAGTGGAAATCGAAGAAGGCATCCTGATTACCGACGGCCCGGACATTACCACCCTGCCGACCATGTCCTATCGCACCATGATGCCGGTGCTGGACCACTGCGCGCCGCTGATAAAACTGCCGATTGCCGTATGGATGACCAGTGAACTGCGCAGCCTGCAAGCCAAGTCGATTCACATGGGGCCGCGCATCAGCACGGTGATAAGCAGCATTCTTGAAGAGGAAAACGGTTTCGCTCAACGCCTGGAGATCTTTGCCGAAGAAATCGGTGTGCGTTACAAGAACGCGGTAACTCAGGACGATCATCCAGGCCGCCATTTGTCGGTGGTCTATCGCGCCAGCAAAGCGGCATTCGAGCGCCACGACAATCGCCTGCCCATTACCGTGGCCTCATTGTTTACCCGTTTGCCGGGCAATGGCCGTCCGTTGTTCACGGACTTGATCGAGCGTGACGGCGTGCGGGCCCAAGCGGGCCAGGTGGAAAACTGGTACCGCGAATACGCAAGAGTCGTGACCCAACCGGTGGTGGCGATCTACCTGTTGTATGGCATCGGCCTTGAAGCGCATCAACAGAACACCATGGTGCTGTTCTCCCCGGACGGCCAGGCACGCAGCCTGCTGATTCGTGATTTTGGCGATGGCCGCACCTACGCGCCGCTGCTGCAAGCGCGCGGCTATAGCCTGCAACCACACGTGCAGCCGGGTATCCTGCCGACGGTGTTTTCGGGTGATATCGAGCCGGTGCGCATGTTTGTGCTGGATGCCACGTACCTCACCCACCTGCACGAGATGGCGCTGTGGCTGACCAAGGAGTACGGGTTGAACAACACCAGGTTGTGGCAAGTATTGCGCGAAGAAACCGACCTGGCCTTCGAGGCCGTGCGCGACCGCGTTGAGCCGGCGTTGTGGGAGGCCGAACACAAAGCGTTCGTCGAAGACCCATGGCCGACCCGCTCGTTGCTGCGCATGCACTTGATGCAATACAGCAACTATCGTTTGCAACACACCCTGACCAACCCGCTCGCTAGCGTTTAACCGAGGCTGACTCATGTCCCATGCAGGCGTCATCCAGGGTTCGAGAGTACGAATCCTGATTTATCTTCTATTTGCGATCCAGCTGGTATCGATGGGTGCAATGGAAATGAGCGGGCCGTTCTGGCCTGTCCACCTGCGTGGGCTGACCCCTTCAGAGTCGGTTTTCAGCTTCGCCAGCGTCGCCGTGTATGTCGGCCCGATGCTGGGCATTATTCTGACCAGCGCATTTTGGGGCCGTATCGGCGACCGTTATGGCCACAAGTTGATGATGATCCGCGCGCTCGCCGGGTTGTCGTTGACCCAACTTGGGCTGGCCCTGTGCAGTGATATCTGGGTCATTCTGATCCTGCGCTTCTTGCAAGGCGCGTTCGCCGGTTACATCGCCCCGGCGCAAGCTTATGGCGTGAGCATCGAGGCCCCTTCGCGGCGGGCGCGATTGTTCGCCATTTTGCAGATCTCGACCAATGTCGGTTCGTTGCTGGGCGCTGTGGTCGGGGGGGTGATCCTCGATTACGCGACATTCTTCTGGATCAACATCATTGCCGCGGCACTGTGTGCGGTGTGCACCGTGATCGCCGCCGTGACCTTGCCGGACGTACCGCCGGTGAAGAAAGCCCCGGCCGCCGCCGGCAAGCTGATGCCTGCCGAGCGCCCAGGCAGTCTCTGGCAAGGCTCGCCCTTGCTGTCGCTGCTCGGTGTGATGGGCATTCTGTTGCTGGCGCGGATGCTGCCGCAAACGTCGTTCTCGCTGTATGTCAGCTCGGTGTTCGAGGTCAGCAATACGGTGGTCGGCCTGTGCTACGGGTTGCTGGCACTGGGGTTCGTTCTTTCGGCCACGGCGTGGTCGCGCTATTTCGAGCACCGCAGCCAGCAGGACACCCTGCATCGCATGACCTACGTGGTGCTTGGCTGCATCGCCCTGACGGCCGTGGCGGGTGTCACGCGTAATCCGGTGGTGTTCGTTGCCGCCTACTTCATCTGGGGCGTGCTGCTCGGCGCGACGACACCGGTGCTGATGGCGCTGGTCTCGAAAACCGCCGATAGCTCGCAACAAGGTCACGTGCTGGGGATTGCCCAAGGCACGGCGCAATTTGCCTCCATCGCGGGGATTTCGGCGGGTGGCTTGCTCAGCCAGGTTTACGGCTTGCAATACACCTACCTGTTCGTTTGTCTGGCCTACGGGGTGGCGTTGCTCCCGATTATCGCGCTGCGCTACTGGCCGGCAGCCATGCAACCGAGCCATGCCCCGCCCGGGGATTGATCCAGGAGCCTGTGCTTTGAACATTGAACAACTGCGCGCC
This sequence comes from Pseudomonas sp. MF08875, assembly GCF_059862525.1. Lineage (NCBI taxonomy): Bacteria > Pseudomonadati > Pseudomonadota > Gammaproteobacteria > Pseudomonadales > Pseudomonadaceae > Pseudomonas > Pseudomonas sp. MF08875. Next base: position 84,020 of record NZ_JCBCUW010000022.1, on the reverse strand, counting down.
GATACGCCCGCTGTCGCGCAACTGATCCACTTCAACAATGCCGGCGCCGCACTGATGCCGGCGCCGGTGATCGAAACCATGACCCGCCACATTCAGCTCGAAGCCAGCCTGGGCGGGTATGAAGCGGCCGGGCAATGCGCCGCCGAACTGGAGAACGTGTATGGCGCCATAGGGCGGCTTATCAACGCCCAGCCGGACGAAATTGCCGTGATCGAGAACGCGACTCGGGCTTGGGACATGGCCTTCTATTCATTGCCGTTGCAACCCGGTGATGTAGTGCTGACCTCGTCCACCGAGTATGCCGGTAACTACATTCCTTACCTGCAAATGCAGCAGCAGCGCGGTATTAAAGTGCGCGTCATTGCCAACGACGAACACGGCCAGGTGTCATTGCCGGCCTTGAAGACCCTGCTTGAGCAGGAGCGTGTCGCATTGATCTCCTTGCCGGTCATCGCCACCAACGGCGGGCCGGTACAACCGATCGAACAGATCGGCGCCCTCGCCCGCGCTGCCGGCGTGCTATTTCTGCTGGATGCCTGCCAGGCTGTCGGGCAGATGCCGATCGATGTACACAAAATCGGTTGCCACATGCTCGCCGCCACCAGCCGCAAGTACCTGCGCGGACCGCGCGGCATGGGTTTTTTGTATGTGGAACGATCGTTGTGCCAGAACTTGGAGCCGGTGTTTCTCGACCTGCATGCCGCCTCGCTGCAAACCAGCAATACCTACATGATCCGCGCCGATGCCCGCCGCTTCGAGAACTGGGAGTGCAACGTCGCCGCCAAGCTGGGGCTTGGTTGCGCCGTGGAATACGCCTTGGCTCAAGGCATTGAGCCAATGTGGCTACGGATTCAACACCTGGCCGGCTACCTGCGCCAACGCCTGGCGGATCTTGCGGGCGTGACACTGCGCGACACTGGCAGCCTCACCTCGGGCATCGTCACATTCACTCATCAGCGCAACAGCGCCACGCAGATACAGCAGTGGCTGGCGGCACAGGACAAGCGCATCAACGTGACGACCTCGACGTTCCGTTCGACCTTGCTCGATATGCAGCACAGGGGCTTGCGGGAGGTCAGTCGCGCGTCCCTTCATGCCTATAACACCGAAACGGAAATCGACACGATGATCGCGGCACTTGACGGTCTGCCGAGCGTCTGATGGCGACACCAATCCGCGCTTGCGTCGCAGCCGGTTTGTAAACTAGCATTGGGAATACTTCTCAATTGCATAAAAATCTGCAGCCATGAGCCATACCCTTCCCGCGAATAACGACAATCACCTGCGCGCGATCGAAGCCCTGTACAGCGGCCATCATGGCTGGCTGTACGCGACGCTGAGAAAAAAATTGGGTAACGCCATGGATGCGGCGGATCTGGCGCAGGATACCTTCACCCGCATCCTCGCCTCCCGCGTCACTGTCATCGAGCAGCCCCGGGCATACCTGAGCTGCGTGGCCAAGGGCATCCTGGTCAATTGGTATCAACGCAAGGCTCTGGAACGCGCCTACCTGGACGCCCTCGCGCATCTGCCTGCACCCCAGGTGCCTTCGCCGGAAATGCGCTTCATGGTGCTGGAGACCCTGCACGAAATCGACGCAATGCTCGACGCGTTGCCGCCGCCGGTCAAACGTGCGTTCCTGCTGTCGCAGATCAGCGGCCTGAAATACGACGACATTGCCGAGCAACTGGGTGTCTCGCTGATTACGGTCAAACGCTACATGAAACAAGCCTTCGTCCAGTGCCTGTTGCTGGTGGAGTGAATGCTCACCCAGCGCAATACGTCGCCCCCCGTTCAGCAGGCCCTCGAAGAAGCCGCCGACTGGCTGATCCGCCTGAGTGAGGGCGAACTCAGTGACACGGAACGCGGTGAGTGGGAACACTGGAAAACCAGCACCCCCGAGCGTAGTCGTGCCTGGGCGCGGGCGCAGGTGCTGCAGAGCAAGCTAGGCGGGCTTCCGCCGTCGTTGGCGATGTCCGCGCTCGACCGCCCAAACAGCCCGCAACGCCGGGCCGCGCTGGGCAAATTGGCAATGATCCTGGCGATCCTGCCCGCTGGCTGGGGCAGTTGGAAGCTGGCGCAGTCCCAGCAATGGTCGGCAGACTATCGCACCGCTGTCGGCCAGCGCCGCGAGCTGGCCTTGGCGGACGGTTCGACAATCACCCTCAACACCGACAGCGCCATCGACGTGCTGTTCGACACCCGCCAACGCCTCATCCATTTGCGCGAAGGCGAAATACTGGTGCAGACCGCACCGGACCCCTCACCCTCGCCGCGGCCCTTTCTGGTCAGCACCCGCCAGGGTCGAATGCAAGCGCTAGGTACGCGCTTCACGGTTCGCGAACGGCAACCGCGCACTCACCTTGCCGTACTCGAAGGTGCGGTAAAGGTGCACCTGGCAGACAAGCGCCAGGGAACACCCCTGATCGTCAACGCCGGGCAGCGTACCGATTTTTCTGCCCACACCTTTGGCCAGGTCACCGCCGCCGACCGCTATGTCGGCGCCTGGACGCAAGGCATGTTGATGGCCGACAAGATGCGCCTGGCGGATTTCGTCGACGAATTGGCGCGCTATCACCGTGGCTTTGTGCGCCTCGACCCGGCAATCGCTGGCCTGCGTATTTCCGGCGCCTACCCCATCGGTGATACCCAGCGCACCTTGAGCATGCTCGCGCAAACCTACCCGATCCTGGTCAGCGGCCGTCTGGACGGCTTCTGGGTCATGCTGTCTCCCGCCTGAACCGGCGAAAAAGAGCTGGAGAAAAAAAACGCCGCAGCGCTGATACTTTTTTTGCTCTCGGCTGGCTACTAGGAAGAAGACCTTTAACCGTCCTGTTCATAGGTTCACCCATTCATGCCTGCTGCACGCCCTCTGCGTCCGGATCGCCAGCTCAAACCAGTCATTTGCAGTGCGTTGCTCAGCCTTGTCCTGATCGCAAGCGTCAGCCCGTTTGCCCTGGCCAACGGGCCGATGCAGCTGGACGCTTTGGCGGTGCGTACCTACAACATTCCTTTAGGGCCGCTCGGCGCGACCCTGTCGAGTTTCGCCGTGGGCGCCGGCATTGCCTTGTCATTTCAGCCCTCGCTGACCGACGGCCTGAGCAGCCCTGCGCTGGTTGGCAGGTTCTCGACCCAGGAGGCTGTCGATCGGCTGCTGCAAGGCAGCGGCCTGGCCATGGTTTTGCGCAGCGATGGCAGCTACACCCTGGTCCAGCACCGGCTGACACTGGGTGAAACGGCGGTGATTGGCACCGATAAACGCAGCGATGCCTTGCCGCCGGTGTATGCCAGTGGCCAAGTGGCCAGCGGCGCGCGCCTGGGCGTCCTCGGCAATACCGATGTGATGGATGCCCCCTTCAGCGTCAGTACCTACACCTCGGCGCTGATAAAGGATCAACAGGCCGTCACTGTCGCCGATGTACTGGAGCGTGACTCCTCGGTGCGCTCCACGGGGCAGACCGGGGGCATCGTCGACTCCTTTTTTGTGCGTGGGTTTCCCGTCGGCGAGGGCAATCTGGGTGAGTTGGCGTTCGACGGCGTCTACGGGGTGGCGCCCAACTACCGGGTGTTCACCGAGTACGCCGAGCGCATCGAACTGGTCAAGGGCCCCGGTGCCCTGCTCTATGGCATGTCGCCCAATAGCGCGGTCGGCGGTGTGATTAACGTGGTGCCCAAGCGCTCCCTGGAGCAAGACCTGACCCGTTTCACCGCCAGCTACGCCATGGACGCGCAACTGGGCGGCCACCTCGACGTCAGCCGACGCTTTGGCCAGGAACGCCGGTTCGGTATACGCCTCAATGGCAGTACACAGGTGGGCGATACCGTGATCGACGATCAATCGCGCCATGTCGATATCGGTGCCCTGGCCCTGGATTATCAGGGTGAACGCCTGCGCATCCACTTCGACTGGCTCAACCAGGAAGAACGGTTCGACGCTGCCTCGCGGCCCTTTCTGATTGCCCCGGACATGGACATTCCCTCGGCGGCCAACGGCCATATCAATGTCAGTCAGCAATGGGGCTGGTCGCGTACTCGGGACAAGTCCGCCCTGCTCAGTGGCGAATACGACGTGAACGACGCCCTGACGGTCTTCGCCCATGCCGGCGGTGGCAAATCGGATGTCGCGCGGATGTCCGACCAGACACCGACCATCGTCAATGCTGCGGGCGATACCTCGTCGGTTCCCGGCTATTACAAGTTTGAAGTCGCGCGCTACACCCTCGACGCGGGCGCACGGCTGCGATTCGACACCGGGCCGGTCAGTCACAGCGCGGTCCTGCAAGCCAGCCGTTATCACGACGTGCTGTCGCGCGGGATCAACTCCGGCGCACCGATCCTGTCGAATATCTATCGCCCGGTGGACCGCCCAAAGCCCTCCATCCCCGAGCCGGCCACACCGAAAGTCTCCGAGAGCGAACTGACGGGCGTGGCGCTAAGTGACACGCTGTCGGTGCTCGATGATCGGGTGCTACTGACCTTGGGCCTGCGCCAGCAGAACATCAAGTCCGATAACTACAGCGCCGGTGTGGTTACCAGCGCCTACGACGATGGCCGCATCACGCCGCTGTATGGCGCGGTGTTAAAGCCCTGGGACCACATTTCCTTCTATTACAACTACATCGAAGGCCTGAGCAAGGGCGAGATTGCGCCGTCCACGGCATCGAATGCCGGGCAGATCTTTGCCCCTTACGTTTCCCGTCAGCACGAGCTCGGGGTCAAGGCCGACTATGGCACTTTCAGTGCCACCCTCTCCCTGTTCCAGATCACCAAGCCCAGCGGTGAACTGGCCCGCGGGGTGTTTTCGGTACAGAGCGAACAGCGCAACCGTGGCCTGGAATTGAGCCTGTTTGGCGACGTCGCTCCCGGTACTCGCCTGCTCGGTGGCGTCACCCTGCTCGATGCACAACTGAGCAAAACCTCGGTGGCGGGTAACCGGGGCAATAAACCGGTCGGTGTTCCCAACGTGCAAGCCAACCTGTGGGCCGAATGGGACACCTCATGGGTCGAGGGGCTGACGCTGACCGGTGGTGCGATCCACACCGCCAGCCAGTACGTCAACCAAGCCAACACGCAGCAACTCGACAACTGGACTCGCTTCGATGTCGGCGCGCGTTACACCACGCGCATCGACGAACGGGCGACCACGTTTCGCGCCACCGTGCAGAACGTGTTGGACCACGAGTACTGGTCGGGCGTCGCTTCCTATGGCGCGTTCTCTCAAGGCTCACCGCGCACTTTATTACTGTCGGCAACTGTCGATTTCTAAAACGTTCAGCCCGGTGGCGGTGTGGACTGCTGGCCGATCTGACTCTACAAAGGCTTTGACCATGGTGATTTTTAATCGACGCAGCTACGCCTTGGCTGTGCTGCTACTGGTAGGACTGCTAGGTCTAGCGCGCACCGCTCACGCCACCGAGGTGGACACGGCACGCACCGAGGTGACCGACCTACTGGGGCGCAAGGTCAAGGTTCACCTGCCGGTCAGGCGGGTAATTTTGGGCGAAGGTCGCCAGTTGTACCTGGTGGCGGCCCTGGACACCCATAACCCCATTGAACGGATCGTGGGCTGGCGCAAGGATTTGATTCAGTCCGACCCGGATACCTACAACGCCTACCTGCGCAAATTCCCCGACATCGCCAAAATCCCCACCTTCGGCGGTTTTGAAGACGGCACCTTCGACCTCGAGCAGGCAATCTCCCAGCGCCCTGACGTCATCATCCTCAACGTCGAGGCGCAACACGCCACTGAAGATGCCCGCTACATCGAAAAGCTCGACGCGCTGGGCATCCCGGTGGTGTACGTCGACTTTCGCAACAACCCGATGCAGAACACCGAACCGACCATGCGCCTGTTCGGCCAACTGTTGGGCAAGGAACAACGGGCGCAGGCTCTCATCGACTTTCGCAACCAACAGATCCACCGCGTCACCGACGTCATCGAAAAACACCACCCGCCGCGCCCCAGCGTGTTCATCGAGCGTATCGGCGGCTATACCGATGATTGCTGCCTGAGTTTCGGTAACGAGAACTTCGGGCTGTTCGTCGATATGGCCGGTGGTAACAACATCGCCCGGCGCATCATTGCAACCACGTTCGGCCAGTTGAACCCCGAGCAAGTGATCGTCGCCAACCCGGCTCACGTGGTGGTCACCACCGCCAACTGGGAAGCCTTTGCCCCTGGCGGCCACTGGGTCGGTGTCGGTCCGGGCGCGGACATGGATCAGGCACGCAAGAAACTCGCCTGGTACACCCAGCGCCCGGCCTACGCCGGTATCAAGGCCCAGGAGCCTCAAGCTTTTCACGCCATCTGGCATCAGTTCTACAACAGCCCCTATCAGTTCGTGGCCATCCAGCAGTTGGCGAAATGGTTCCACCCCGAGCTGTTTGCCGATCTCGACCCGGATGCGTCATTTCGCGAACTGCATGAGCGCTTCCTGCCAGTGCCGTATGCGGGCGGCTACTTTGTCAGCTTGCGCGAACCGGGGGGCAAACCATGAGCTCGTTGACTGACGCCGTGGTTGTCCAGCGCGAGGCTTATCGTCGCCTGGTGACGCGCAAGCGCTTGATACTGGCTGGGCTGGTGCTCTTGTTGTTATGCAGCGTACTGCTCGATTTGGCGCTGGGGCCGGCCAGTTACAGCCTGGGCGAAGTCGTCGGGGCACTGATTTCCCCGGACAGCGCCTCGCCCCAGGTGCGCGTGGTGATGTGGGATATTCGCCTGCCGGTCGCGCTGATGGCCGTCGCCGTCGGTGCGGCACTGTCCTTGGCCGGCGCGCAGATGCAGACCATCCTCAACAACCCGTTGGCCAGCCCCTTCACCCTGGGCATCTCTGCCGCGGCCAGTTTCGGCGCCGCGTTGGGGCTGGCGTTTGGTGTGGCGTTGTTCCCACTGGCGGCGCAGTTCATGGTGCCGCTCAATGCCTTCATCATGGCCATGCTTTCGGCGCTGTTGATCCATTTCCTCAGCATGCGGCGCGGCGTCACGGCCGAAACCATTGTGCTGCTTGGCATTGCGCTGGTGTTCACCTTTAACGCGCTGTTAGCTCTGGTGCAATTCTTCGCCACCGAGCAAGCCGTGGCTGCGGTGGTCTTCTGGACCATGGGCAGCCTGACCAAAGCCACTTGGCCGAAACTGGGGGTAATCTGCGTGGTGATCCTGATTACGCTGCCGATTTTTGCCAAACGCGCCTGGGCCTTGACGGCCTTGCGCCTTGGCGATGACAAGGCGGCCAGTTTCGGCATCAATGTGCGCAGCCTACGCTTTCAGACGCTGATTATGGTCAGCCTGCTCGCTTCGTTTCCCGTGGCGTTCGTGGGCACCATCGGCTTCATCGGCCTGGTCGGCCCTCACATCGCGCGCATGCTTATCGGTGAAGACCAACGCTTCTTTCTACCCGCCTCGTTGCTGACCGGCGCGCTGATTCTGTCGGCCAGCTCCGTGGTCAGCAAAACCTTGATTCCAGGGGCGATCTTCCCCATTGGCGTGGTCACGTCATTGATCGGCGTGCCGTTCTTCATCTCTTTAATCCTCGGCGGGAAGAAAAACTCATGGTGACGCTGCAACTGGAGAACCTCGGTGCCGGTTACGGCCAGCGCGAAATCATTCGTGAGGTATCGACGGCGATGTTTTTCGGCGGTCAGGTCGTCGCGGTAGTCGGGCCTAACGCCGCAGGGAAATCGACGCTGTTCAAACGCATGGCCGGTTTGATCGACGGCCCCGGGCAGGTCATTTTGCAGGGCTCGAAAAAGGGCCCGGCCGCCATCAGCTACATGCCGCAGGGCCTGAATGCCAGTGCGCGGTTGACGGTCTACGAGTCGGTGTTACTGGCGCGCAAACAGTTGACGTCGGGATGGGCGGTTGACGATGACGAGTTGAAGCGGGTGGATGAGATTCTGGCTGCGCTGGGCATCAGTAGCCTGTCCTTTCGCAACCTGGGTGAACTCAGTGGCGGACAACAGCAATTGGTGTCCATCGCGCAAACCCTGGTGCGCGAGCCAGAAATCCTATTGATGGATGAACCCACCAGCGCCCTCGACATGCATCGCCAAGTGCAGGTTCTGAGCTTTATGCGCACACTCGCGCGCCAACAGGAAGCTATTGTGTTCATTGCCATCCATGACCTGAACCAAGCGCTGCGCTTTGCAGACCAAGTGCTGGTCATCGCTGATGGCACCAGCCCAGGTAGCGGGCCCTGCTACGAGGTCATCACCGAGCACATGCTACGCAGCGTCTATAAGGTCCAGGCGCGTATCGAGCAATGCAGCCGGGGGACGTACCACATACTCATCGACGACGTTGTTTAAGCACCCAAACCGGACCCGAAGGCCAAGCTCAATACCTGCGTCTGTGCCGCCCGTCGGATGCAGGGCGTGTCCAGTGGGGCAACAACATTTTCACATCGATAGGATGTTCTCACGACACGCCAAGGTCTACAGTGATATTGAATCGCCATTATCTGGCGATGCTATAAAAAAGAGGCCTACACATGAACATCAGGACATTGAACCTTGCCCCAAGGTCAGCCGTATTTTTCTCTCTCATAGTCCTGGTGGTTTTTGCCCTGGGGATCGTTGCCGTGCTGCAAATGGGCAAGCTGCGAGAGACCGAACAGGATGTCGAAAACAATTGGATGCCCAGCATGCGCGAGATTGGCAAGATGGAGGCCGGTACTCTGCGCCTGCGTCTGGAAAGCCTGCGGATCACCGCCACGGTGGATGAGCAACAGCGCCAAGCCCGCATGGCTGCATTGAGTGGCTATCGCAAGGCACTGGCCAGCAGCGTCAGCGATTATTTACCTCTGATTACGGGGCCGCAGGAGCGTGAGCTGTATGACGCGGTGGCGACGGATACGCAGGAATACTTCAAACTGCTGGACGTCCTGGAGCCACTGCTGCAAAGCGGCGACAACGCCGCCGCTGTCACGTTGATAAATACCCGTATCAGCCCGTTCACCAACTCCCTGCAAGAGAAGATGATTAAACTGTCGGACTTCAACTCCGAGGGCGCCAAGGCTGCTGGGGTCAATGCCACGTCTATCTATACCAGTGGCGTGACGCTGGTGGGCGCCCTCCTCGCGCTGACCGTGCTGCTGACCGTCGTACTTGCCACGCTGCTGACCCGCAGCATCACCTCGCCTATCAGCGTTGCCCTGGCGGTCGCCGAGCGCATCGCGAGCAGCGATTTGTCCAAGGACATTCAAGTCGACGGCGGTGACGAAGCCGGCCGTTTGTTGGCCGCGCTGTCGAAAATGCAGGCGAACTTGCGCCTGACCATCTCGCAGATCGCCGACTCTTCCACGCAACTGGCTTCGGCCTCGGAGGAAATGACCGCCGTGACCGAGGACGCCAGCCGAGGCCTGGTGCGCCAGAACGATGAGGTCAACCAGGCCGCCACGGCGGTCACCCAGATGAGTGCTGCGGTAGACGAAGTGGCGCGCAATGCCGAGGCCGCCGCGCAATCGTCGCGAGAATCCATGGCCTTCACCCATTCCGGCATCGAGAACGTGGCGCAAACCTTGAAGGCCATCGAAGGCTTGGCTGAAAACGTGGCCAGCACCGGTGAGCAGGTCAAGGCGTTGTCCACCAGGGCTCAAGACATCAGCAAAGTGGTGGAAGTGATCCGCGCGATTGCCGAACAAACCAACTTGTTGGCACTCAACGCCGCCATCGAAGCCGCCCGCGCCGGTGAGCAAGGCCGTGGGTTTGCCGTGGTGGCCGATGAAGTTCGGGCATTGGCCCACCGCACCCAGCAATCGACCCAGGAAATCGAGCAGATGATTACCGCCATTCAGGTGGACTCATCCCAAGCGGTCAGCGCGATGAGCACCAGTGCGGGGATGGCCAACAACTCCATTACGGTGGCGCAGAGTGCGGATGCGTCGCTCAAACAGATCGCCCAGGCTATTGGCCAGATCAACGAGCGCAACCTGCTGATCGCCACCGCCTCTGAAGAGCAGGCCCAGGTTGCCCGTGAAGCCGACCAGAACCTGACCAGTATTCGCGAGTTGTCTATCCAGAGTGCGGCGGGCGCCAGTCAGACCGCCAGCGCCTGTGGCGAGATGTCCAACTTGGCTATTGAACTGAACCGGTTGGTCGGGCGGTTCAAGGTCTGACCTGGGTTATCCAACAGTGGATGGCGTATGACACAGGTGTCTTGCGCCATCCTCAGCTTGTCGTCGCCGAAGCCGCCGTGCCTTGACACATGACGCGGTTCCTGCCGCTCTGCTTCGCTCGGTAAAGAAGCTCATCAGCCTCTTTAAGCGCGGCATGAACATCCTGCTGATTCGGTACCCAACACGAGACGCCCAGTGAGAGCGTGACATGGCCCGCGGGAGGGAACACCGTTTCTGCCATCGAACGCCTGATCCGTTCCGCGACCTCCGTAGCCTCAGCCAGCGTGGCCGATGGCAGCAGCAGGATGAACTCTTCGCCGCCCACGCGACAGGGAACATCATGGTCGCGACAGTTCTGGCGCAGCAGGCTGGCGAATGCCTGCAACACCTTGTCGCCGGCATCGTGGCCAAACTCATCGTTGACCCGCTTGAAGTGGTCAATATCCATGCTGATAACCGCGAAGCTTTTATCCAGCAGTTCCCAATCGCGCAGGCAATCTTCCAGCACCCGCCGGTTCGCCAACCCCGTCAAGGGGGCGCTCAACGCCTGGTGATTGAGCTTGCCGATGCGATCCTGGGTGAGCAGCCTGCCCATTATCATGGCCCGGCGGATGCGCCACGCCTCGAAATACCAGGCCCGCACCTTGCGGATGTCCTGGATGTTATCCATGTTCTCTGCCAGGTCCGCCAGCCGCTTCAGGGGGTGGCTGATGCGTGCCGCGGCCCACCAGAGCAGGAAAATACCCACCAGGCTCATCGGGATAACCCTCAATACCACTTGGTACATCAGCTCGCGCAACGCGGCGGCCGGGACGCTCATGGGCTGTTGCGAGACCACGCCCCACCCGCTTTTAGGCACCGCCGCATAACCGGCGAGCATCTCCACGCCCTTGGAGTCGACAATGTGCGCGGCGCTACTTTCACCCCGGAGCAAGGCATCGATGGCGGGGTTGGCGCCCACGACCTCGCCAATCCTGCTCGCGTCCGGGTGAAACAGCAGGTGACGCTTATCGTCCACCAGATACACCTGGGAATTGTCCCATTGGAAATGTCGGCTCGCGACCTCGCTGAGGGCATTGGCCTCACGCAGGTAAATGGTCCCGCCGACCAGCCCCAGGTACTCCCCGCCCGGCCCCCAGATTGGCTGGGAGATAAACACGATCAAATTGCCGGCGAGGGAATTGAAGGCCGGGCTAATCATGCCTTGCCTGCGGGTCAGCGCTTCCTTGAAACGGATGGTTTGGCCTTTGACATTGAGCAATTTTGGAAAGGCGGCCAACACCTCGCCCTGGGCGTTAGCGACGACCGTCGTATTGAAGCTTTGATCCTGTTCGATCAGCCGCCGCACTTCCTCGCTGCGAATCGTTTCGGATGAGAACTGTTGGCCTAAAACCTTGGCGCTGTAATTCAACCGGTCGAGGTCGGCGCCCAGGTTTTGGCCAATGGACAGGGCCACCTTGGCCGCATAAGCCCGGTTGGCTTCCAGGGAGTTACGAACCAAAGCCTCGCGCTGGATGCGGTAGGTGGCGTAGAGGTCATTGAACAGGGTGACAAAACTGGCCAGTAACGAGAACAGTAGGATCAGGGTGCGCAAATTGCACTTAGGGACGGGCCGGGACGACATTTGGGGCATTTCCAATAGAGCGCAAGAAATAGCGGCCCAAGTAATCTCTGGCTCGCAGGTAGGGTGACGAAAACACCGGCCCGACAAAGGCGCCTCCCTGGGTGATGGCTAACCTGCATCCCTGCGCAAGCTATTTTATGTGAGAACGCATGTGGCAGATAGCCATTATTTTCTAAGGTGACGCCCAGCGTTCCAGGCCGTTGTACATCGCCATTCCCGCCATCATCGCCAGGACGAAGAGCAGGATTTGCCAGTGGCCGCTCAATAGCAGCGCTATCGCTGGCCCGGGGCAGATACCGGCGATGCCCCAGCCGATGCCAAAGACGAGGCTGCCGCCGATCAAACGCCGATCAAGGGTTCGTGCCAAAGGCATGCGCATCGGTGAACCCAGCAGCGATCGGGTTTGCCGGGCACTCCATTGCAGCGGCACCAGGGCCGCCCCGATCGCGCCGACCATGACCAGCCCAAGGGAGGGATCCCACGGCCCCGCCAGGTTCAAAAAACCGAGCACCTTGGCCGGGTTGACCATGCCCGACAGCAGCAACCCCAGGCCGAACAGAACCCCGGCACACAACGCCATCAACCCACGCATGCTCAGGCTCCTATCCAGTGACGGGTAATGAACACCACGGCGAAACCGGCGCCCATAAAACACAGCGTCGCAGCAAAGGAGCGTTTGGACAGGCGCGCCAAGCCGCACACGCCATGGCCACTTGTACAGCCTGAGGCATAGCGGGTTCCCACGCCCACCAGCAAGCCGGCCAGCAACAGCCCGGCCCAACCGCTTTGAAACTGCACCAGTGGGCGCCCGGCAATGCTCCACCACAGCACGGCCGACAGCATCAAGCCAAGGAGAAACAGTGCTTTTTCGCCGCGCCCTTCGCCCCGCTTTTCCAGCACGGCACCCAGCAGCCCACTGATGCCGGCGATGCGGCCATTCATCATGGCGAACAGGCTGGCGCCAAGCCCAATCAACGCGCCCCCCGCCAGTGACGTCCAGGGGGTGAAGCTGGCCCAATCGATCATCATTGAGGCTCCTGCGCACAAAACAGTTGGTACAGCGTATTGATAACCGCCAAAGCGGCCGGGCTGTCGATGCGATAAAAAATGTGCTTGCCCTCACGCCGCGTGGCCACCAGCCCTTCACGCCTCAAAACCCCCAGTTGCTGGGACAGGGTCGGTTGCTGGATATCAAGCAAACGCTCCAGCTCGCTGACGCTGCGCTCACCCTCGCTCAACTGGCATAACAACAGCAGCCGCTCGGGATTGCCCAGGGCCTTGAGCAGTTGCCCCGCGGCTTCGGCATTGCTGCGCAGTTGCTGTATATCCATGGCCAAGCCCTCGATCCCATCACCTTGGCGGCGATCCTAATACAAAAACACATTATATGAAAATAAATAATGATTGATCGTTACAGCCCCTCAAGTCCATCGCCCCTGTCCCGAATCATTTGGACGATCTTCAGACTCCATTAAGAATCGCCTCCAATACTGCCCCCAACACATTCCTTGGGAGGCACCGTCCAATGCCCGATTTTGACTGGAACATCCCTCTGCCCTTGCACCTGGGCCAGGCAGAGGCTTCACCCCTGAGCCTGGCCAGCGCCATGCCGGGCGACAGCCTGCGGCCTGTCTACGAAGCGTTTATCCAGCAGCGTTTTCACAAAGCCCATGGCGCGCAGATCCAGCACTTCATGCCGCACCTGTTCGGTGTCAGCAGCCCATCGGATGGGCTGTGTGCCGTGGCCGGCGTACGCCTGGCCGGCACCGAGGCGTTGTTTTTGGAGCGCTACCTGGACGCCCCCATAGAACAGCTCATCAGCGCCGCAGACGGGCAGCCGGTCGGCCGCCAGTCCATTGTGGAAGTCGGCAACCTCGCCGCCGCCGATACCGGTAGCGCGCGCCTGAGCATCATCGCAATCACGTATCTGCTGGCGATGGGAGGCCTGGAATGGGTCGCGTTCACCGGCAGCATTGGCCTGGTGAACAGTTTTCTACGCCTGGGCCTCAAGCCCATCACCCTCTGTGCCGCCGACCCGATGCGTCTGGGCGATGAGCGCCACGCCTGGGGCAGCTACTACGAGAGCCAGCCACAGGTGCATGTTGGCAATATCCGCGCCGGTTTTGCGCACTTGCGCAGCACTGGCCTGTTCAACCGCCTCGGCTTGCCGACCGCCACCGCGCAGGCCTCTCATGTCGCTTGAACTGGAACGCTTCAAACAGGTGCTGCGCAACCATGCCGAGCACAGGCCCAACACGACGGCACTGTGGGGGGATGACTTGAAACTGGACTACGCCACCCTGTACGCCGAAGTCGTCTCGCGCCAACAGCAGTTACGCGCGCAGCAGGCCAACGTGGTCGCACTGGCGCTGGACAATGGCGTGGACGCGCTGCTTTGGGACCTCGCGCTACTGTTCGAGGGGCTGACGTGCCTGCCCCTGCCGCCCTTTTTCAGCCCCGCCCAACGCAGCCATTGCCTGCACCAAAGCCAGGCCGATACGGTGATCGGCGAACCGGCACTCGCCGCCGAACTGCAGGCTGCGGGCTACGTCAACCTTGGCGGGTTGTGGCGCAAGCATCGCGCCGGCCCCGGGCAGGTCCCCGCCGGCACGGCAAAGCTGACGTTCACCTCTGGCACCACCGGCACGCCCAAGGGCGTGTGCCTAAGCGCCCACAGCCTGCTGCGTGTGGTGCGTGAGCTGGAACAGGCCAGCCAACCCACCGCACCCCAGCATCACCTGACCCTGCTGCCACTGGCCATCCTCCTGGAAAACCTCGGTTGCTACGCAGCGCTGCTGGCCGGCGCCACGGTGAGCGTGCCCGGCCTCAAAACCCTGGGCATCCAGGGCGCCAGTGGCGTCGATGTGCCTCGCCTGCTCGGTGTCCTGGCCGCCCGCGCACCGCACAGCATGATCCTGGTGCCGCAGTTGCTGTTGCTGCTGGTCAGCGCCGCCGAACAAAACGCCTTCAACCCTCGCTCGTTGCGTTTTGTCGCGGTCGGTGGCGCGCGGGTATCCACGCAACTCCTGGCCCGTGCCCAGCAAGTCGGCCTGCCGGTATATGAAGGCTACGGTTTGTCGGAGTGCGCATCCGTGGTTTGCCTGAATCGACCCCAGGCTTGCCGGCCCGGCAGCGTCGGGCGGCCATTACCGCACCTGCAAGTCAAATTGGCCGAAGACGGTGAAGTGCTCATCAAGGGTTCGGCGCTGCTCGGCTACCTGGGCCAGCCTCCCCATACCGACGAATGGTGGCCCAGTGGCGATCTTGGCGAGTTCGACGCCGAGGGTTTTCTCTACCTCAAAGGGCGCAAGAAGCACCAGTTCGTCACCAGTTTCGGGCGCAACGTCAACCCCGAGTGGGTCGAGGCCGAACTGACTCAGGGCCGCCATATCGCGCAAGCCTTCGTCTACGGCGAAGCCATGCCCCACAACCACGCCCTGCTCTGGCCCCATCGTCCCGATTGCAGCGATGCCCAGATGGACGCCGCCGTGGCTCGGGCCAATCAGGGGTTACCCGATTACGCCCAAGTCCACCGCTGGACGCGCCTGGATCAACCGTTCACCGCAAGCAACGGCCTGCTCACTGCCAATGGGCGGCCACGCCGCGACGCCATCGTGGCGCGTTACCACGCCCAACTCACTTGTTTGACCCTCAACGAGGAATTTCCATCATGAGTTTTTTTGAAACCCTGCAAGAAGCCACCCACCACGAACGCCATGAGCTGTTCAACCTGCCCATCATCCGCGACGCCCTGGAGGGCAAGGTCAGCCTGCACAGCTATCGGGCGTTTCTGGCCCAGGCCTACTACCACGTGCGTCATACCGTCCCGTTGATGATGGCCTGTGGCGCGCGCCTGCCCTCGCACCTGGAATGGCTGCGCAAAGCGGTATGCGACTACATCGAGGACGAATACGGCCATGAGCAATGGATCCTCGATGACATCGTCGTGTGCGGCGGTGACCGCAATGCCGTGCGCTATGGCCGCCCGTCACTGCCGATCGAGCTGATGGTCAGCTTCCTTTACGACCTCATCGCCCGGGACAACCCCGTGGGCCTGTTTGGCATGGTCAATGTGCTCGAAGGCACCAGTATCGCCCTGGCCACCCACGCGGCAGGCAGCATCGCCAAACACCTGGATTTGCCGCCCACCGCGTTCAGCTACCTCAGCTCCCATGGCTCGTTGGATATCGAGCATATGCAGACCTACCGCCGCCTGATGGACAGGCTCGAGGACCCGGATGACCAGGCCGCCGTGATCCATGCCAGCAAAGTGGTGTACCGGTTGTACGCCGATATGTTCCGTGGCCTGCCGCACGATGGGGAGCACCACCATGCGCCTGTGTGAAGCCCGAGTCATCCTGACCGGCGCCAGCGGCGGCATCGGTGTGGCCATTGCCGCCGCCCTGTGTGCCAGTGGTGCCCGCGTGCTGGCGGTGGCGCGGCGCGGGGAAGCGCTGGCGCCGTTGATCGAGCAGTACCCACAGCACTTGTGCTGGGTCAGCGCCGACCTGACCCAGCTTACCGATCGACGCAAGGTACTGAGCGCGGCCCAGGCCGTTGGCGGCATCAACCTGCTGATTAATGCCGCTGGGGTCAACCATTTCGCCATGCTCGAACAGCTGGAGGACAGCGAGATCAACACCCTGCTGGCGGTGAACGTCAGCGCCCCGATCTGCCTCACTCGGCTCCTGCTGCCGCTGCTCAAAGAGGCCGATAGCGCCATGGTGGTCAATGTCGGTTCCACCTATGGCTCCATCGGCTATCCCGGCTACGCCACCTACTGCGCCACCAAATTCGCCCTGCGCGGGTTTTCCGAGGCGTTGCGCCGAGAGCTGGCCGATACCCGGGTCAATGTGCTCTATGTCGCCCCGCGCGCCACTCGTACCAGCATGAACGGCGCGGCGGCCCGGGCTTTGAACGAAGCCCTCAAAGCCAATGTCGACGACCCGCACACCGTGGCCAACGCTGTGATCCATGCCATCAGCGGTGATCGTCGCGAACTGTACCTGGGCTGGCCGGAACGGTTCTTTGTGCGCCTGAATAGTTTGCTACCCCAGTTGGTGGACCGCGGCTTGCGCAAGCAATTGCCGCTCATCCGCCACCTGAGCCATAAAACCGACCCTGAGAACCTCAAGCCATGAAAAAACGTGTCGCGTGTTTACTGCTAGGGGCGCTGAGCCAGGGCGCTTGGGCCCTGGACAGCGCCTGTCAACAGCGCCTGGACAACATCCAGCAACGCTGGGCACACATCCAATACCAATTGCCCGCCGAGCAGCGAGCCCAGGCCTTCGAGCAACTGTCCGACCAAGCCTTGGCATTTACCCAGGAGCGCCAGTGCGCCGCGCCAGCGTGGATCTGGTCGGGCATTGTTCGCAGTAGCTGGGCCGGCGCCCAGGGCGGCTTGGGCGCGCTGAGCAACGTCAAGGCGGCCAGGGCCGACCTGGAGCACGCTCTGGCCTTGGACCCAAAAGCCCTGCAAGGTTCGGCTTACACCAGCCTGGGCGCGCTGTACGACCGCGTACCCGGTTGGCCCATCGGTTTTGGGGACGCCGACAAAGCCGAGCAGTTGCTCAAGCAAGCGTTGCAACTCAACCCCGATGGCATCGACAGCCTGTACTTCTGGGGCGATCACCTCTACCGTCAAAAGCGCTACAGCGAGGCCAAGGCGGCCCTACTCAAGGCGTTGCAGGCAGCGCCACGCCCCGGCCGGGAAACCGCCGACAACGGGCGGCGCAAGGAGATCGAGGCGTTGCTGGTGGACGTCAACGCAAAACTCAACTGACGGGAGCTGCTGTGCGCGTATTACTGATCGAAGACGACGTAGCCCTGGGCGAAGGCCTGCATCAGGCCCTGGGGCGCGAGGGCTACACCGTTGACTGGCTCAAGGACGGCAGCAGCGCCCTGCATGCGCTGCTCAGTGAAACCTTCGACCTGGCGGTGCTCGACCTCGGCTTGCCACGCATGGGCGGCTTGGAGGTACTGCGCCGCTTGCGCCAGAGCGGTTCCAACTTACCGGTGCTGATCCTCACCGCCCGCGATGCGACCGATGACCGCATCGCCGGGCTGGATGCCGGCGCCGATGATTACCTGATAAAACCCTTTGACCTCGCCGAGCTCAAAGCCCGCCTACGGGCGCTGCTGCGGCGCAGTGCCGGGCGAGCACGGGTGCTCATCGAACATCGGGGCATCAGCCTGGACCCCAGCACCCAGCAGGTCACCTACCAGGGTGAGGCTGTGGTCCTGACCCCCAAGGAATATCAACTGCTGTACGAATTACTGTCGCCGCCGGGGCGGGTAATGACCCGCGAGCGCTTGATGCAACTGCTGTATGGCTGGAATGAAGAGGCGCAAAGCAACACCCTGGAAGTGCACATCCACAACCTGCGCAAAAAATTCGCCAGTGATCTGATCCGCACTGTGCGCGGTGTTGGCTACTTGGTGGAGGAGCGCCCGTGACCTCCATTCGGCGCCGCACCTTGACGCTGATGATTGGCCTGATGCTCACCGGCCTGCTGATCCTCAGCGTGTTCAACCTGCACGACAGCAATCACGAAATCGCCGAAGTGTATGACGCTCAATTGGCGCAGAACGCCCGTTTGCTGCAAGGGGTGATGCGCATGCCGCTGGCCGGCAAGGAGCACGCCGAACTGTATCAGGCGTTCAATAAAGCGCTGAGCGAGGCGGCGCCCAAGGTCAACGGCCACCCCTACGAGAGCAAAATCGCCTTCCAGGTCTGGAACCTGCAAGGCGAAGTCCTCGTGCATACCGCCAGCGCCCCCACCTTCACTTCGCCCCCGGCGACAGCGGGCTTCAGCGACATTGTGGATTTACACCAGCGCCAATGGCGCGCATTCATGCTGCAAGACAGCAGCAACAACCTGCGCATCTGGGTCGGTGAGCGTGAGGATGTGCGCTCGGACCTGGTGGGCCGGATCGTGCGCCATACCCTGTGGCCCAACATACTCGGCAGCCTGATTCTGGCGGCGATGGTCTGGCTGGCCATCGGCTGGGGCCTCAAGCCCCTGGAGGATATGGCGGCCACCTTGCGCGCCCGTCACTCGGGTTCGTTGGAGCCATTGCACCTGATGCCCTTGCCGACAGAACTTGAACCCATGCAAGCGGCCCTGAACCGGATGCTCGCGCAAATCCAGGAAGTACTGGGCCGCGAGCATCGCTTCATCGCTGACGCGGCCCATGAGATGCGCACGCCATTGGCGGTGCTGAGGGTTCATGCGCAGAACCTTTTGGAAGCAGGCACCGAGCAAGAACGCCGCGAGTCATTGCAGCATCTAATCAGTGGCGTGGATCGCACCAGTCGCCTGGTCAACCAATTACTGACCATGGCCCGCCTCGAACCACAAGCCGCGAGTGCCACCTCCCTGCCCTGCATCGACCTTAAGGCCTCCATACGCGACAGCCTGGTGCAAATGACCCCTTGGCTGTTGAGCAAAGGGTTGGAGCTGGAGTTCGAGGCCCAGGACGGCACCTATCTGACCCACGTCGATGCAGCCGCCATCGACATCGCACTGAACAACCTGCTGACCAACGCCGCCAACTTCTCGCCTGAACAAGGGGTGGTCACCGTCACGCTCAAGCAGGACAACGACCACTTTGAACTTACGGTCGAGGACCAGGGACCGGGCATCGATGAATCGGAAAGCGAACGCTTGTTCGAGCGGTTTTATAGCCGGGGCAATGACGAAGGCGCGGGCTTGGGGCTGACGATAGTGCAGGCCATTGCCGACCGCATGGGGGGCCAGGTCACGTTGGAAAACCGCTCTGGCACGGGCCTGCGCGCGACCCTGGCCTTTCCTCGGGCCTAGATCGAGCTTAATGGCGCCGGGCGTTTATTTACCCGGCGGCCATTAAAAAACATTAGGTAAGTTAGCTAGCTACACAATAATTAGTCCTGATCGTTACCCGCTTACTTAAACGACCAAAGGTACTCGAAGAAGAAAATGTAAAAATTTACTTCACGGCGTTTTCACATCTCGCTTACTATGATTTCAATGTGCCATGTATGTTGGCTACCTAAAGCGAGGGGAACATATGACTGGGGTGATGGCGTCAATCGACAGTCGTACACAACTGGTAGGCCAGAACCGCCTGGAACTCCTGCTTTTCCGGTTTAATGCGAATCAGTTATATGGAATCAATGTATTCAAAGTTCGCGAAGTTATTCGTTGCCCTCGCCTGTCCATACTACCTAAGTCGAACCCCAACATATGTGGCGTAGCCAATATACGGGGAACTTCGATACCGATCATGGACTTGGCCATGGCCACCGGGTTACCGGGTTACCGGGCGTAGAACACCCTGAATCGGCGTTCGTCATCATTACCGAGTACAACACCCGTACCCAGGGCTTTTTGGTGTATGCGGTAGAACATATCGTTAACTTGAACTGGGAGGATATCCATCCGCCACCCAAGGGCAGTGGCGACGACAACTACCTAACGGCGGTGACCCGCTGCGGCGATCAATTGGTCGAGATCATCGATGTCGAAAAAGTGCTGGCCCAGATCTCCCCTACCAGCGAAGAAATTTCAGAAGGCGTGGTCAATACCGCCGTGACCGAACTGGCGCGCACACTGCGGGTGCTGACCGTGGACGATTCATCGGTGGCCCGTAAGCAGGTCACCCGTTGCCTGGAAACCGTCGGGGTTGAGGTCGTCGCATTAAATGATGGTCGACAGGCTCTGAACTACCTGCGGGCGATGCTGGATGAGGGGCGCAAACCCGAAGAAGAGTTTCTGATGATGATCTCGGACATCGAAATGCCCGAAATGGACGGTTACACGCTCACCGCAGAGATTCGCAGCGACCCGCGCATGGCGGGTTTGCACATCGTCTTGCACACCTCGCTGTCGGGCAGCTTCAACCAATCGATGGTCAAGAAAGTGGGGGCCAGCGACTTTCTCGCCAAGTTCCGCCCCGACGATCTGGCCGGCCGGGTCGTTGCCCGCATCCGCGAAACCACTCAGCCGTAAATACTCAACTTCAATTGAAACCAAGGACGTTTTAAAGGGGAACAGGGACGCGAACACACCGGGGGTGTGCCATGTTGAAACTCAAAGAGCTCAGTGACCCATGCCAAGGGATACCCAAGGGTGAACGGTGCGACTCGTGTTCCGAATCGCCCTATTGGCAGGGCCAACAGCGCCCTATCCCTGAATCGAGCACCGCTGCGGGCGAGGCGCCTGAGCCGTGCCACATAGCGCCGGTAACACTGGAAGAAGAGTTGGCCACGGCCAAAAAGCTCTATGTGCAATCGCGCTCGGCCATGCTGGAAATGTTCAGCCATGCGCGCATGGGCCGCGCGATAACGGTAGATAAAGCAGACACCTTGGTCGATGACATACGCCAGTCCATTGCCCGTCATCCCAATGCGTTCATCAGCCTGGTGCGGCTCAAAAACGCCAATGAATACACCTACATGCATTGCGTTGCGGTCTGCGCCCTGATGATTGCCGTGGCCCAACAACTGGAACTTTCCCCAGAACTGGTGCACCAGGCCGGCCTCGCTGGCTTGCTGCACGACGTGGGCAAGTTGGCGGTTTCCGCCACATTGCTGAACAAACCCGGCAAGTTGACGGCCGATGAATTCGCCATCATTCGCCAGCATCCCGAGTTAGGCGCACAACTGTTGCGTACCACGGTTCCTGTGTGCGAGTTGGTGCTGGACGTGTGCCTGCATCATCACGAAAAGGTCGATGGTTCTGGCTATCCCGATCAATTGGCCGGTGAGCAGATCAGCCTGTTCGCGCGCATTGCAGCCGTTTGCGATGTGTATGACGCGGTCACCTCGGACCGCCCCTACAACGAAGCCTGGGACCCTGCCATCGCCCTGCAAAAAATGTCGGAATGGAAGCATCACTTTGACACCGTGGTATTTCAGGCGTTTGTAAAGTCGGTGGGTATTTACCCCGTAGGTTCGCTGGTTCGTTTGGGCAGCGGGCTGATTGGCGTGGTCACCGAACAAGTTCCGGGGTTGTTGTTGGCACCCAAAGTCAAAGTGTTTTTCTCAACCCACCTGAATGCCTACATCACCCCGACAATCATCAACATCAGCGAGCATCCGCAGACTGAAAAAATCGTCGAGCGCGTGTTGGCAAAACAATATGGCTTCATCAATACCCAAGCGCTCTGGCACGGCGATTGCGCCAAGTTATGAGCCCTTGGAATAAATAGCGGTATCGCACTCTGACTGGCCAGAGGGCGTAAACAGCAAACGATTTGATAAGCATTCGCCGTGTCGTGCAAAAAAATAAGATGCCGCCCTTTAAGTTGGGCGAAAGAATAGTGGGCAGGGGGTTATATGAAATTTAAGTCATTACAAGCACGCATTTGCGTGACCGCAGGTATATGCCTGTTTGTCTCCTCGGCCAGCCTGGTGATTTACGGGTTGTTCAGCACGAGGGCCAATGAGCAATATGTCTCCGCCGAAGTTGCAAAATTAGTTGAACAATCAACTATCCGCGAAATTCAAAACTTGGCTGAATCCCGCGCCAACGCTATTCAGGCCAAGTTGCAAAATGCCCTGGATGCGGCACGGACCATGGCCAACACCTTTGCTGCGAGTAAAACCCCACAAAGCCCCTTGGCCATGGGCCGCGAGCAAATCAACAACGTGCTGCTCAGCGTGCTCAAGGACAACCCGGACTTCAACGGCACCTATTCATGCTGGGAGCCAGAGGCGTTGGATGGCCAAGATGGGGCCTCTCGCAACGCCTCGGATGGCAGCAACCCGACCACCGGGCGCTTCACGCCTTACTGGACGCGCAGTGCCGGCAACCACATCGCGGTGCAGCCACTGGTGGAGTACGACTCCCCCGACCGCCACCCCAACGGCGTGCCCAAGGGCGGCTGGTACAGCGGGCCACGCACCACCCTCAAGGAAAGCGTGCTCGACCCGATCCCGTACATCGTCCAAGGCAAGCAGGTGTGGCTCACCACCCTCTCGGTGCCGATCGTGGCCGATGGCAAGTTCTATGGCGTGGTCGGGGCTGATTTCGATATTGCCTTCATCCAGAAGCTCAGCGAGCAAATGTCTGCCGACCTTTACGGTGGCAAGGGGTCGGTGTCGATCCTGAGTAACCAGGGGCTGGTGGTGGCGGACAGTCAGCGTACCGACCTGATCGGCCAGCCCATCAAGGCGCTGTTGCCGCAATCCTGGGAAAAAGTGCTCGGCAATATCCAAAGCGGGCGCGGCGACAGCCTGCTCAACCCCCAGACCCAAGACATTGAAGTGCTGATGCCCATCCAGTTGGGGCGCACCGGCAAGCCCTGGGCGGTGATGATTCGCTTGCCCAAAGCGGTGGTCATGGCCCAAGCCATTGCCCTGGAACATGAGCTGCAACAGCGCAGCTTGCACAACAGCATCTGGCAGGTGTGCGTAGGGTTGGCCATTTCGTTGCTGGCCCTGGTGGCCCTGTGGTTTGCCGCGGCCAAAATCGTCGGCCCGATCCGCGAAGCCGCGGCGTTGGCGGCCAGCATCAGCCTGGGGGATTTCTCCCGGCGCCTGGTCCAGCAATCGGAGGACGAAGTCGGCCAACTGTCCCTGGCCCTCAACGACATGTCTGAAAGCCTGCAACGCCAAGTGCGCGTAGCCGAGCGCATTTCCGAAGGTGACCTGGATCTGCAAGTGCAGTTATCGTCACCCCAGGACACCCTCGGCAAAGCCTTGGAGAAAATGGTCAGCAACCTCAACAACCTGATGACCCAGGTGCAGCTCAGCGCCACTCAGATCACCGGCAGTTCGGCCCAGGTGACCGACCTGAGCCAGTCGTTGTCGGACGGTGCGTCCAACTCGGCCTCTTCCATTACCCAGATCAGCGCCGTGATGACGCAAATGGCGGCCCAGACCACCGATAACGCGGCCAATGCCAAGAAAGCCGATGAGCAATCCCTCGCCTCGCGGGCCGATGCCGGAGAAAGCGACAAACTGATGAGCGAGTTGATCGCCGCCATGGCCGAGATCGACAACGCGGGCAAGGACATCACCGCCATCATCACCACCATCGACAACATCGCTGCGCAAACCAACCTCCTGGCCCTGAACGCCGCCATCGAGGCCGCCCGGGCCGGCGAGTTGGGCCGCGGCTTTGCCGTGGTGGCCGACGAAGTCCGCAGCCTGGCCGCCCGCAGCGCCGAAGCCGCACAGCAAACCGCCGCACTGATCGCCGACTCTTCGACCAAGACCCAACGGGGCATGATTATCGCGGGCCGCACCGCCGAGTCGCTCAAAAGCATCGTCAGCGGCACCAGTTCGGTCTCCAGCCTGGTGTCGCTGATCTACCAGGCATCCAGCGAGCAGGCATCAGGGTTGCAACAGGCAAGCATCGGCCTGGAGCAAATCGATGCGGTGACCCAGCAGAACCAGGCCAACTCACAAGATTGCGCGGTAGCGGCGCGGGACCTTTCGGCGCGGGCGGCCTTGATGCAACAGGAACTGAGCCGCTTCAAGGTTAAAAAAACCTAGGATGGCGCGTTTGCGGTTGCTCTTGAGAGTCGTCACCCATACAGCAAGGTGAAATCATGCCTAGGTTTACCGACTTTAAAATCAGCTACACCTATTGCGGGCAGCAGTGCACCCTCAATATCGCCGCCCCCGAAATGCACGAGGCCGATGCCTGGAAGTACCTGGCCGACAGCCTGGGGCTTTGCTACATCGATGCGCAGGGTTACACCATGCTCTGCCACGCCGTGAGGAACATGGTGGAGGCCCATGGCGTCAGCGATGTTCAAGTGCAAGCGCTGGCGCCTCACGAAACACCCCTACCCTCGGGGGCCCTGGTCCATTAGCCGTTCCCCCGGCGCCCTGGAGCCCTGATTAATCAGGGCTCTTTCATGTGCAGGCAAAGGTTCAACGCAGCTTCAGCGGGTCCACCAGTTGCGCCGCAATGGCCATGCCCACCAGGTCAGGCAAGGTGTTGGCCTGCATGCGCTTCATCACCCGCGAGCGATAAAGGTCGACGGTCTTGGCGCTGACCCCCAACTGCTCGGCAATTTCCCGGGTGGTGTAGCCCTGCACCAGGGGTAGCAACACATCCCGTTCACGGGGGGTCAGGGTGAGCAAGCGTGCCCGCAAGGCGTCGTGGCCCAGGCTGCCCGAACGGCTGGCCGCGCTATGGCTGAGGGCCTGTTGCACGCTGTCGAGCAGCAACTGCTCGTTGTAGGG
Organism: Pseudomonas sp. MF08875; assembly: GCF_059862525.1. Classification (NCBI taxonomy): domain Bacteria; kingdom Pseudomonadati; phylum Pseudomonadota; class Gammaproteobacteria; order Pseudomonadales; family Pseudomonadaceae; genus Pseudomonas; species Pseudomonas sp. MF08875. The sequence goes on along the minus strand of NZ_JCBCUW010000022.1, from coordinate 59,104 downwards.
TTTTTCAATGAAGTCATGGGCGCCGGCCTTGAACGCACGCACCACGATCGGCACATCGGCGTGGCCGCTGACAAAAATGATCGGCAGGTCGAGTTCGCGCACGCGCATTTCTTCCTGCACGTTCAACCCGCCCATGCCGGGCATGCGTACATCGAGCAGCACGCAAGCCTCGAGGCTGGCATCGCAGGCCTCGAGAAACGCCACGCCACTGGTAAAGGGCAAGGCCTTGAGGCCCACCGACTCCAGCAGCCAGACCGTTGAATCGAGCATGCCTGGGTCATCATCGACCACATACACCACGTGTTCCGCGACACCCGCCATTGCATTATTCCTGTTGTTGTTTTGTGGGGCCGGCAAGCGGCAAGCGACAGCCCATCGTGAGCCCGACCGGTTCGCGCCGGGCCTGCAGTTGCCCGCCGAAGCCTTCGATGATGCTGCGGCTCATGGACAACCCAAGCCCCAGGCCATCGGCCTTGCTGGTATAGAACGGGGTAAACATTTGCTCCAGTTCAGCTTCGCTCACGCCCGGGCCCTGGTCGCGTACATGGATTTCCACGGCAGCGGCGCCGCCCTGCCCTGCGCTCAGCACGATCGACGAGGGTTGGCCGGGGTGTTGTTCGCGATTGGCGTCGATGGCATTGCGCAGCAGGTTGAGCAGGACCTGCTCCAGCAGCACCCGGTCGGCATAAACCGGCGGCAGATTATCGGGCAGCCGGTCCTCGATTGTCACTTGCCACGTGCCCGCCTCCCAGGCGCACAAACGCACGGCTTCGCGGGCCACCTCGGCGAAGTCCAGGGCCTGGGTGCGCCGCTGCCCCTTGCGCAAAAAGGCCCGCAGGCGCCGGATCACTTGCGAGGCGTGCGTGGCCTGATGGGTGATGCGCTCCAGGCCCTGGGCCACGCGAGCGGCGGCCTGGGGGTTGGAGTCCAGCGTCTGTAAATAGCGCTGGCTGGCATTGGCATAGTTGACCACGGCCGCCAGGGGTTGATTGATCTCGTGAGCGATGCCGGAGGCCAGTTCGCCCAGGGTTACCAGGCGCGCCGTGTGCGCCAGTTCGTCCTGATGGCGGCGCTGTTGCGCTTCGCGCAATTCCCGTTCGGTCATGTCCCGCGCCACCAGCGAGTAGTAGCGTTCGCCCCCCGCCGAGCGGTGCGCCAGCAGCACCAGCGACACCGCCACCGAAGCGCCCGGGCCCAGGGGTTGCAGCCGCGCATCGCTGCTCCACACCCCATCGCGCTCGGCACCGCTCCAACCGTCGCGTTGTAGCCGCGCCAGGTCGGCGCTGGCGAACAACTGCGCCAGGGTGGGCATGGGTTGTTGCTCGTCGATGCCCAGCACCCGCCGCGCCGCGGGGTTGAGGTAGGTGACCTGGCCCTCGGGGTCGATGAACAGCACCGGGTCGGTGTTGGCCTCGACCACCGCCGCCAGGCGTCGCTTGTTCTCTTCGGCCTGCACCCGGGCGGTCACGTCGCGGGACACGCTGACCACCTCGACCACCGCTCCGGTGTAGGTTTCACGGATCGCCCGGCAAGCGGTCTCGAACCACAGGTAATGCCCCTGCCGATGGCGGATGCGGTACGTCATCGTGTGGTAACCCTCCTGCTCCAACGCATCGCGGGCGCTGTGGACCAGGCTGGCCAGGTCCTGGCCATGGAACAAGCCCTGGGCCATTTGCCCGCGCAACTCTTCGGGCCAGTAGCCGAGCAACGTCCAGGAGGCCGGCGAAGCATCGAGAAAGCAGCCTTGGGGGGTGTGCCGGGAAATCAGGTCGGTGGTGTTCTCAATGATGAGCCGGTACAGCCGCCGCGCCTTGGCGGCTTCGCGTTCGGCCAACACTTGCGTGGTGGCGTCGCGGCAACGGGCAAGCACGCGGTTGTCTTGAGGGGCGGGGATGAACGTCCAGATCAGGATGCGGCCGTGGAACGGGGCTTCGACCTCTTCGATGGCCCGCTGCTGGTCCAGGCACGCATGCACCAGCATCCGATGGTTGATCGGTAGAAAGTCCAGCGCCTCGCTCAGCGGTTGCTCCGCCAGTAGCGCCAACAAGGCCGCATTGAACTCCTGGGGCCGACCTTGCGCGTCGAGCAGCAGGCTCGGCTGCGGGTCGTGCCCCAGCAGCGGCGACCCGCGCAGCATGTCGTTGACGCTGTGGAGCAAGGTCGCCAGCCAGTCCTGCACCCCGCCCAGCCAGGCGCCATCGACGCCTTCGCGCAAGTGCACCAGCAGCAACCCGTCCTGGCCCGGTTGCAAGGCCAAGTCCATGACCTGGCCATGGCTGATGGCGGCGCGGCGCAAGCGGCCGGCCAACCAGCAATCGAGTTGCCGGACTTGGTCCAGGTCCAAACGCCCGGCCTCAAGCAAGCGCTCGAACAACACGTGGTCGCTGGCCTGCGAGGGATCACCCTGGCCCGGCGGAAAATGCTGGGCGGCGCCTTCATGGCTGTAGATCCCGGCCTGGGGTTGCCAGCTCAAATACACCGCGCGGCGCACTTGCGGGCAATCCTGCAACGCACGGCACAAGGCATCGGCCCGCGCAGCCAACGGCACGCCCTCACGCTGCAGGCGCAACCAGCTGTGCAATCGAACGGGGGTCAGGGTCATTACGGGTCCGCTTCGTGGGGGGCGCCAAGGATATATCGGCCCTGGCGCGCTGGCTGCAAGCATTTGGCCTCAGACGAGCCGCATATAGCACATATACTATACGCCATAGGTTGTACTTCCATATCAAGAGGCGCTTGTTATATAAAGCACCCCGGATATCAACGGTGGCCACGGCAACGATGCTCAAGCGCCACCGAATAGAGCTAACAATCAGCCATCGAGTACCCGCATATGTCCATCTATGAACAAGGGCTAAGCCCTTCGGTTGTCAATCATATCGCCTTGTCTCCGCTCAGCTTCCTGGAGCGTACCGCCAGCGTTTATCCCAACTACCCCGCCGTGATCCACGGTTCGATCCGCCGCTCCTGGGCACAAACCTACGAGCGCTGCCGCCGCCTCGCATCGGCGTTGGCCGGGCGCGGCATCGGCAAGAACGACACCGTGGCCTTGATGCTGCCCAACATTCCCGAAATGCTTGAAGCTCATTTTGGCGTGCCGATGATCGGTGCCGTGCTCAACCCACTCAACGTGCGCCTGGATGCCGAAGCCATCGCCTTCATGCTGCAGCACGGCGAAGCCAAGGTGCTTATCACCGACCGGGAATTCCACGACGTGATCCACGCCGCCATTGGCATGCTCGATCACCCGCCGCTGGTCATCGACGTCAACGACCCGGAGTACGGTGAGGGCCAGGCTGTCAGTGACCTGGACTACGAAGCGCTGCTGGCAGAAGGCGACCCGGCGTTCGCCTGGCAATGGCCACTCGACGAGTGGCAAGCCATCTCGCTGAACTACACCTCGGGCACCACCGGCAACCCCAAAGGCGTGGTCTATCACCACCGCGGCGCCTACCTCAATGCCCTGGGCAACCAGATGACCTGGGCCATGGGTAATCACCCGGTGTACCTCTGGACCCTGCCGATGTTCCACTGCAACGGCTGGTGCTACCCCTGGACAATCACCGCTCTGGCCGGGGTGCATGTGTTCCTGCGGCGGGTCGACCCGCAAAAAATTCTTACCCTGATCCGCGAACACCAGGTCACGCACCTGTGTGGTGCCCCGATCGTGCTCAATGCCCTGGTGAACATGCCGGAATCGGCAAAAGCGGCCATCGACCACCCAGTCAGCGCCATGGTGGCCGGCGCGGCGCCACCAGCCAAGGTCATTGGCGCCGTGGAAGAGATGGGCATCAAGGTCACCCACGTCTATGGCCTGACCGAGACGTATGGCCCCGTGACCCTCTGTGCCTGGCATGCCGAATGGGATGCGCTGCCGCTGCACGAGCGCGCCCAGATCAAATCCCGCCAGGGGGTGCGCTACCCCACGCTGGAAGGCGTGATGGTCGGCGACTCCAAGACCCTGGAGCCAACCCCTCGCGACGGCCAGACCATCGGCGAAGTGTTCATGCGCGGCAATACGGTGATGAAGGGCTACCTCAAGAACCCCACGGCCACCGCCGAGGCTTTCGAGGGTGGCTGGTTCCACACCGGCGACCTGGCGGTGTGCCACCCCGATGGCTATGTCGAGATCAAGGATCGCCTCAAAGACATCATCATTTCCGGTGGCGAGAACATTTCCACCATCGAGCTCGAAGGCGTGCTTTACCGCCACCCCGGCGTGATGGAAGCCGCCGTGGTCGCCCGCCCTGATGAAAAGTGGGGCGAAACGCCGTGCGCCTTCATCACCCTCAAGGCCGATCATCAGGATGTTCGCGAAGCCGACATCCTCCATTTCTGCCGCGAGCACCTGGCGGGTTTCAAAGTCCCGCGCACGGTGGTGTTCACCCAGTTGCCCAAAACCTCCACCGGCAAGATCCAGAAGTACATGCTGCGCGACTGGGCCAAGGCCCTGTAACCCGCCCCCTCTGTCAACTGGCCGGCGGCGGCATCTGCCCCGCCGCTGCCACCGCACAACCGTTCTGTCGAGGTTCACCTATGCCCCCGTTCAACGCCCCTCTGCGCGACCTGCGCTTCGTCCTCCATGAAGTCTTCGACGCCCCGGCCCTGTGGGCGCGCCTGCCGGCCCTGGCCGAGAACATCGATGCGGGTATCGCCGACGCCATCCTGGAAGAGGCGGGTAAAGTCACTTCGCACCTGATCGCGCCCCTGAACCGTAGCGGCGACGAAGAAGGCGCCCAATGGCAGGAAGGCCAAGTCACCACCCCCATCGGTTTCAAGCAAGCCTATGCCACGTACATCGAAGGTGGCTGGGTGGGCCTGTCGGGGAACACCCAATACGGCGGCATGGGCATGCCCAAGATGCTTGCCGTGCAGTTTGAAGAAATGCTCTACGCCGCCAACTCCAGCTTCGCGCTGTACTCGGCCTTGAGCTCAGGTGCCTGCCTGGCCCTGGACGCCCACGCCAGCGAGACGTTGAAAAACCTCTACCTGCCGCCCATGTACGAAGGCCGCTGGGCCGGTTCCATGTGCCTGACCGAAGCCCATGCCGGCACCGACCTGGGGCTTATCCGCAGCCGCGCCGAGCCCCGCGCCGACGGCAGTTTCAGCATCACCGGCAGCAAGATCTTCATCACCGGCGGCGATCATGACCTGACGGAAAACATCGTGCACCTGGTGCTGGCCAAGCTGCCCGACGCCCCGCCCGGGCCCAAAGGCATCTCGCTGTTCGTGGTGCCCAAGGTTCTGGTCAATACCGACGGAACCCTGGGCCAGCCCAACGCGGTGAGCTGCGGTTCCATCGAGCACAAGATGGGTATCAAGGCGTCCGCCACCTGTGTGATGAACTTCGACGGCGCCAGTGGCTGGCTGGTGGGCGAAGCCAACAAAGGCTTGGCGGCGATGTTCACCATGATGAACTACGAACGCCTGTCCATCGGCATTCAAGGCATTGGCTGCGCCGAAGCCTCCTATCAAAGCGCCGTGGCCTACGCCCGCGAGCGCCTGCAAAGCCGCGCGCCGAGCGGCGCCGTCGCGGCCGATAAGGTGGCCGACCCGATCATCGTGCACCCCGATGTTCGGCGCATGTTGCTCACCATGAAGGCCATGACCGAGGGCGGGCGCGCCTTCGCCAGCTATGTCGGGCAACAACTGGACCTGGCGAAATTCTCCGACGATGCCCAGGAGCGCGATATCGCCCAGGGCCAGGTCGCGCTGCTGACACCCATCGCCAAGGCGTTTTTCACCGACACCGGCCTGGACAGCTGCATCCACGGCCAGCAAGTGTTCGGTGGCCATGGCTACATCCGCGAATGGGGCCAGGAACAATTGGTGCGCGACGTGCGCATCGCGCAAATCTACGAAGGCACCAACGGCATCCAGGCGCTGGACCTGCTGGGGCGCAAGGTGCTGCCTGACAACGGCGCCGCGTTGCGCCAGTTCACCGCGCAAATCCGTCAGTTCGCCCAGCAACCCAACGCCCCCTATGCCGCGCAGTTGCTCGACGCGGTACAGCGCCTGGAGGACCTGAGCGACTGGTTGCACACCCAGGCCGCGAGCAACCGCAACGAAGTCGGCGCGGCGTCGGTGGAGTACCTGCACCTGTTCGGGTATGTCGCTTACGCCTGGCTGTGGGCGCGCATGGCGCAGGTCGCCGAGCAGAAGCTGGCCCAAGACCCAGGCTTTTATGGCGCCAAAGTCGCCACCGCGAACTTCTACATCCAGCGCCTGCTGCCGCGCATCTTGAGCCTGGAGCAATCCATTCGTGCCGGCAGCGCCTCACTGTTCGGCCTGGACGCCGCGCAGTTTTGAGAGCGCAGCCGCAGGCGGGCTACGTCAATCGTAGCCCTAGGCCGCGTGATGACCGCGCAAAAATAGGCGTCAAAGCGCGGATCACAATCGTTCAGTGTCGTTACATCCGGTAGTGACACTGGCCTAAGCCAGGCTTTTGGCTGTGCTAGCGTGCCCGCGTTATCACTCAGACAGAGGCCCGACCATGCCCCATTCCACTGAAAAAGGCGCCGCCGTTTATTCCCCTTTGATGCTCAAACTCTATGACGCATGGGTACTGGGCCTGTCCAACCGGTTTGCCTGGCGCTGCCCTACACCCACGGTGCTCCTACCTTTCTTCAGGCAGCACATGGGCCCGCGGCATCTGGACGTGGGCGTCGGCACCGGTTACTACCTGCGCCACGCCGCATCCAGCGCGCAGGGGCCTCTCACTTTGCTGGACCTGAACGCCAACAGCCTGCACGCCGCCAGTCATCGACTGGGGCGCGCAGACACGCGGTTGATTCAGCACGATGTAATGACGCCATTGCCTCCCCAGCCCGAGGGGGCCTTCGATTCGATTTCCCTCTTTTACCTGCTGCATTGCTTGCCCGGCACCCTGATGGACAAGGGGGTGGTGTTCCAACACCTCAAGACGCACCTTGCGCCTGACGGCGTGATCTATGGTGCGACCATCTTGGGCGACAGCACGAACCATAACGCCCTGGGCCGAAAACTGATGGCGCTGTACAACCGCAAGGGCATCTTCGGCAATCGCAATGACACCCAGCAGGCGCTTGAGCAGCAACTGTGCTTGCACTTTCGTGAGGTGCAGGTCGTGCTTTGCGGCAAGGTGGCGTTGTTTCAGGCGCGCGGTGCGCAGGGGGGAGCAGCCCTACCCCAACAACTGGCTGAGCACCGCGCGTAATTTGCCGGGCTTGACCGGTTTGTTGAGCAGCGGCGCACCAAGTTTTTTCAGGGCGCGGCGGCACGGGTCGCTGCGGTCGGCGGTGACGATGACCGCCGGGATGCGCAGGCCAAAGTGCTCGCGCAGGTGGCGCACCACGTCACAGCCGACGATGCCGTGGTCCAGGTGGAAATCGGCAAGGATCAGTTCCGGCGCCCGTTCGTTCAGGGCCAGCAGCGCCGCCACTTCATCGGTGGCGGTCACTACCTCGCAGCCCCATTGCTCCAGCAGCGCGCTCATGCTCTGCAGGATGCTGACTTCATTGTCCAACACCAGCAAACGCCGCCCCGGCAGTGGGTTGCCGGTGCCTGCCTGGGGCGTTGCCAGGTTTAGGGCCATGGGTACTTCGCGGGAGATGGGCACATCGATGCTGAACATCGAGCCGCGCCCCGGCCAGGAGCGCACCCGCACCCGGTAGTCGAGGATCTTGGCGATACGCTCGACGATGGCCAGGCCCAGGCCCACGCCCTTGCGGTCGGCGGCGCGGCCGACGTCGAGTTGGTTGAACTCCAGGAAGATCGACTGCAAACGCTCGGCCTCGATGCCGCGCCCGGTGTCCCAGACCTCCACCCGCAACACATCGCCCCGGCGCCGGGCGCCCAATAGGATGGTGCCGTGTTCGGTGTAACGGCAGGCATTGCTGAGAAAGTTGCGCAGGATGCGGGTCATCAGGCGCAGGTCGGTAAGGATGGCGAAGTCGCCGACCCGGCCACGCAGCTCCAGGCCCGAGGCCTGGGCCACGGACTGGAACTCCGAGAGCAGCGGCGCGAGCAGTTCATCGAGGCGATACAGGGCGATATCCGGCTTGACCGCCGCTTGATCGAGTTTGGAGATGTCCAGCAGATCGGTGAGCAGGTCTTCGGCACCTTCCAACGCCTGATGGGTGCGCTCCACCAGTGTGTGTTCCGCCTCCGGCAGCGCCCGTTCGCGCAAAGTGGCAATCAGCAAACGCGCGGCGTTGAGGGGTTGCAGCAGGTCGTGGCTGGCAGCGGCGAGGTATTTGTCCTTGCTGCGGTTGGCCGCTTGGGCGGCGTCGCGGGCATCGCGCAGGGCCCGTTCGATCTGCTCGCGGCGTTCGATCTGCTGTTGCAGGTTGCGGTTGGCTTCGAGCAACTCATCGGTGCGCGCCGTGACCCGTTGCTCCAGCTCATCGTTGAGCTGCTGCAAACGCTGCTGGGCCAGTTTGCGCTCGGTGATGTCGGTGACGAAGCCTTCCACCAGGCCATCCTGGTCGGGCTTGAGCAACAGGTTCATCAGCACGTCGAGCTGGCTACCGTCCTTGCGCCGCAACTGGGTTTCGTAGCCCAGCAGGCTGCGTTGCAGTTGCAGACGCGCGCCGATGGCCTGCAACTCCTCGGCACCGCCGACAAACAGGTGGCTAGCCAGGTCGGTCAGGGAAAACAGCACGTCCTGGGGCGTCTCGTAGCCGAGCATCCAGGCCAGGGCTGGGTTGGCGGCGCGCATGCCGTCTTGCAGGCTGGCCTGGAAGATCCCATGTACCGCATGCTCGAACAGCCATTTATAGCGGTTGCGTTCGGTTTCCAGGTCATCGAGGCGTGCCGCCAGTTCCGGGTAGTGGCTCTTGCGCGCCGAATGGCTGCCCAGGCCCAGCAGCCCGGCCAGGGCCCGTTGCTGTTCCTCAGAGGGCTTCGCCATAGACGACCTCGACGTCACGCTGGCTCGATTCGCGCGGGTTGGTGAGGATGCACGGGTCGTGCATGGCGTGCTGGGACAGGAACGGAATGTCAGCGGTGCGCACGCCATGCAGGCCGAGGGTTTCGTGAAAGCCAATGGAATGCTTGAGGGCAATCAGGTGCTCCACCAGGCGCGCGCAGACCTGCCGGTGGTTGAGGCCACGGCAGTCGATGCCGAAGGTCTGGGCAATGACCTTGAAACGATCCGGCGCCGAGTTGTAATTGAACGCCACCACATGCTCCACCAGCACCGCATTGCACAAGCCATGGGGCAGGTCCAGAAAGCCCCCCAGGCTATGGGACATGGCGTGCACTGCGCCAAGGATCGCATTGGAAAACGCCAACCCGGCCTGCATGCTGCCGAGCATGATCTTCTCGCGCAGTTCGATATCCGTGGGGTTGGCGATCATCTGCACCAAATTGCCGTTAATCAGGCGCATGGCCTCCAGCGCATGGGGGTCGGTGAGCGGGCCGTGGCCGGTGGAGACGAACGCCTCGATGGCGTGCACCAACGCATCGATGCCGGTACAGGCGGCCAGGAACGGGTCCATGCTCAGGGTGGTTTGCGGGTCGATCAGCGACACATCGGGCACCACGGCCTTGCTGACGATGGAGAACTTCATGCGTTCTTGCTGGTTGGAGATGATGACGAACTGCGAGACGTCCGCCGACGTGCCAGCGGTGGTCGGGATCAGGATCAGCGGCGGGCTCGGCACGCGGATGGTGTCCACGCCTTCGAACTCAAGGATGCTGCGCCCGTGGGCGACCACAATGCCGATGGCCTTGCCGCAATCCATCGGGCTGCCTCCGCCCACGGCGACGATCACGTCGCAATGGTTCTCGCGGTAGGTTTCGGCGCCCAGCATCACCTCCTCCACCCGTGGGTTGGGCGATACCGCGCTGTACAGGCAATAGTCGATGCCCTGGGCTTGCAGGCTGGCCTCGACATCCGCGACCCAGCCGGCGGCGATCACGCCCGGGTCGCTGACCACCAGCACCTTGCGTGCGCCGAAGGTTTTCGCGTAGTTGCCTACGTTATGCCGGCAACCGGCGCCGAAGATGATTTCAGGGGAAACGAACTTACGCAGTTGGCTGAGGTGCTGGCTCATGGAAAGCCTTTTTATTGTTTTGAAGATACCGGCCAGCCTAAAGCATCTTGTTACGAATGCAATCAGACCAAAGGGTTGGGCTGCGCGGCCCCGTGTGGCCGGTGTGGCTGCTCTGTGGGGGGGCCTGCTCACGATAGCTACATTGCAACCGCCATAGATGCGGTGGCTGTACCGGCCTCATCGCGGGCAAAGCCCGCGCCCACACAGGTTCGCCTCCACAGCCCTCTCCCGCCCACTACGGGGCTACAGGTGAATATCCATCCCATCGAACGCCACTTCGATACCGCGCTGGGTCAGCAGGGCGCGTTCGCTGGAGTCTTCGTCCAGGATCGGGTTGGTGTTGTTGATGTGGATCAGCACCTTGCGCTGCGCGCCGAAGCCTTCCAGCACCTCAAGCATGCCGCCGGGGCCGCTTTGCGGCAGGTGGCCCATGTCGCTGCCCAGTTTGTCGCCCACCCCGCAGCGGCGCATTTCGTCGTCGCGCCACAGGGTGCCGTCCAGCAGCAGGCAATCGGCCCGGCCCATCCAGCCCAGCAAGGCTTCATCCACCTGGCCCAGGCCCGGGGCGTAGAACAGGCTAGCGCCGCTGCGCAAGTCTTCGATAAACAGGCCGATGTTGTCACCCGGGTGCGGGTTGCCGCGATGGGGCGAGTACGGCGGCGCACTGCTGCGCAAGGGAATGGCGCGCAACTGCAGATGAACGCATGCGGGAACAGTGAACGGCGCGCCGTCCAAGGCGATAGGCTGCCACTGCAGGCCGCCGTTCCAGTGGCTGAGCATGGGGAACAGCGGGAAACCGCGGGTCAAGTCCTGATGCACCATCTCGGTACACCACACCGTGTGCGGGCAGCCCTCGCGCAGGCTCAGCAGGCCGGTGCAGTGATCGATCTGGCTGTCCAGCAGGATGATGCCGGCAATCGCGCTGTCGCGCAGGCGGCGGGCCGGTTGCAGGGCCGGGAACGAGGCCAGTTGCACACGAATGTCCGGCGAGGCGTTGCACAAAATCCAATCGACGCCGTTGTCGCTCAGGGCAATCGAGGACTGGGTGCGCGGCTGCGCGCGCAGGCTGCCATTGCGTACCCCGGCGCAGTTGCGGCAATTGCAGTTCCACTGCGGAAAACCGCCACCGGCGGCAGAACCGAGAATCCTGATATGCATGGTTGCAGGCTCCGCGAAACAAGCCCGACCAAGCCCACGGCTGGCCGGGCGGTCCCTTAGCGATTGGCGAAATACATGGTTACTTCAAAGCCAATGCGCAGGTCGGTAAACGCGGGTTTAGTCCACATGGGGCAGTCCTCTTCTTGTGCCGGGCGATTCCGGTAGAGGCATTAACACACGGGCCGCGGCGGGGCCGAATGCTACTTTGGAAGGAGCTTGGGCGGTGCGTTGGTAGGAGATACCAAAAGGCGGGGCTAACAGGGTACGGCGTAGCAAGCGGGCTCGCCCGCGCGGGGGCGCGCAGCGGCCCTGGTCGGTGGCAAGGCAGGCCCACCCCAGGGGAGCGCTTCGCACTCCAGCGCGGGCGAGCCCGCTGCTACACCCGTTGGCACCCCGAGGTGGGGTGACTCAGAAGAACCCCAGCGGGTTGATGTCGTAGCTCACCAGCAGGTTTTTGGTCTGCTGATAGTGGTCGAGCATCATCTTGTGGTTTTCCCGGCCGACGCCAGACTTCTTGTAGCCACCGAACGCGGCGTGGGCCGGGTACAGGTGGTAGCAGTTGGTCCACACGCGCCCGGCCTTGATCGCCCGGCCCATGCGGTAGGCGCGGTTGATGTCGCGGGTCCACAGGCCGGCGCCCAGGCCGAACTCACTGTCGTTGGCAATGGCCAGGGCTTCGGCTTCGTCCTTGAACGTGGTGACACCCACCACCGGGCCGAAGATTTCTTCCTGGAACACGCGCATTTTGTTGTGGCCCTTGAGCAGCGTGGGCTGGATGTAGTAACCGCTGGCCAGGTCGCCTTCCAGGCGTTCCGCCGCGCCGCCGGTGAGCAGTTCGGCGCCCTCTTCCTGGGCGATTTTCAGGTACGAGAGGATCTTGTCGTACTGCTGCTCAGAGGCTTGGGCGCCGACCATGGTGTCGGTGTCCAGCGGGTTGCCACGCTTGATCTTGACGATCTTCTTCATCACCTCGGCCATGAACGGCTCGTAGATGGATTCCTGCACCAGGGCGCGGGACGGGCAGGTGCACACTTCACCCTGGTTGAAGAACGCCAGCACCAGGCCTTCGGCGGCTTTTTCGATGAACGCGGGCTCAGCGTTCATGATGTCTTCGAAGAAGATGTTCGGCGATTTGCCGCCCAGCTCCACGGTGCTGGGAATGATGTTCTCGGCGGCGCAATGCATGATGTGCGCGCCCACTGGGGTGGAACCGGTGAAGGCGATCTTGGCGATGCGTTTGCTGGTGGCCAGGGCCTCGCCCGCCTCGCGGCCAAAGCCCTGGACGATGTTGAGCACGCCCGGTGGCAGCAGGTCGGCGATCAATTCGGCGAACACCATGATCGACAGCGGCGTCTGTTCGGCGGGTTTGAGCACGATGCAGTTACCCGCGGCCAGGGCCGGGGCGAGTTTCCATGCGGCCATCAGCAGCGGGAAGTTCCACGGGATGATCTGCCCCACCACGCCCAGCGGCTCGTGGAAGTGGTAGGCGGTGGTCAGTTCGTTGATTTCGGCGGCGCCGCCCTCTTGGGCGCGGATGCACCCGGCAAAGTAGCGGAAATGGTCGGCGGCCAGGGGCACGTCGGCATTGAGGGTTTCGCGCACGGCTTTGCCGTTGTCCCAGGTTTCGCTGACGGCGAGGATTTCCAGGTTTTGCTCGATCCGGTCGGCGATTTTCAGCAGCACCAGGGAGCGGTCCTGGGCGCTGGTCTTGCCCCAGGCATCGGCGGCGGCATGGGCGGCGTCCAGGGCTTTTTCGACATCGGCGGCACTGGAACGGGGGAACTCGGCGATCACCTCGCCGTTGACCGGTGAAGTGTTGGTGAAGTATTCGCCGTTGACAGGGGCGACAAACTCACCGCCGATGAAGTTGCCGTAGCGTGGCTTGAAGGTCACAACGGCGCCAGGTGTTCCAGGTTGGGCGTAGATCATGTAGGGCCTCGGTTGGGTCGATGCCTGCCGGGTGGGCAAGCGATGAATCGATGGTAGAGAGCCCCGCCCTCCAGACGAATGCGCCGTTGGCAGGGGGGCTCCTCGTTATTTAGTAGTAAGCGGGCAAGCCCGCTTACTACAGGCGATGGCTGTGCAACATCCAACCTAAATGTCGGCCGCTCGATCGCCAGCGCCGGATCGCCACCCGGGCGAACTGCGCGGCCACCGTCCTCACGGCCGCTGGTCGTCCACCCGCTGCATTCGCTCGCGCTCGTAGCGCGGGTACAGGTGGCTGACACTGCGGATCAGTTCGTAGCGGCTCAGGCTGATGGCGGCGAAGCGTTCGGGGATGGGGCTGCGGATCATCTCGGCCATGTCGCTGCCCTGGGCGGCGCCGTCGCGCATGAGGCGGTCGAGCCAGCTCAGGTAGTCGTCCATCTGCACGAACGGCTTGGAGTCTGTGGCCAGCGGGCCGTGGCCGGGGACGATGGTTTTCCAGGGCAGTGCCTGCAAGGTGGCGATGTCCGCCCGCCACACCTCCAGGCCCGGTGTGTTGGGGGTGGTCAGGGCGCGTTCGTAGAACACCAGGTCGCCGGCGAACAGCACGCCGGTGCGCTCGTCCAGGATCGCCAGGTCCGCGCCGGTATGCCCATGCAGCCCCAGCAGGCGCAGGCGATGGCCGCCCACCGTGCGCACGCCAGGTTCCACCGAGCGGTTGGGCAGCACCACTTCGGTGCCGCGCATCCAATCGCCCACCATGCGGTACAGGTTCTCGGCCATAGCATCGCCTTGTTGCTGCAACAGCTCGGCGGTGCCCGGCAAGGCACTGATGGGCACGCCGGCGAAGGCCTGGTTGCCCAATACGTGGTCCGGGTGGTGGTGGGTCAGCAGCACTTCGACCACCGGTTTGTCGGTGACCGTCGCGATCGCCGCGCGCAGGGCTTCGCCGTAGCGCTTGGAGGGCCCGGTGTCGATCACCACCACGCCCGCCTCGGTGACGATAAACCCGGTGTTGACGATATTGCCGCCGTTGTCCTTGGCGAAGTTGGCGGTGCTGCCCTCCAGCAGCCAGGTGTGCTCGGCGATCTGCCGGGGTTTGAGGTGGTAGTCCAGGTCCGCCGTGGCCGCACAACTGACGGCCAGGCACAACAGCAGCATCCAGCGCATGGCGCGCTCCTTATATCGTCAGGGAATCGCCGCATCGAATTGATTGCCGCTGTTATCGCGCAGGACCAGCCGCGTCTGCCCGGCCCCCTCCACGTCAAAGCCCAGGCTGGGGTTTTCGCTCACCGCCGGGTACAGCGTGAGGTTGGCCAGGACCTTGCCGGCGCTGTCCTGCAACTGGGCCTGGTTGAGGAAGAATTCCGGGATGCCGCCGACCATGCCGTTGTCCATCGGGTGCGCCACTTGCAGGCGCAAGCGGCTGAACTCGCCGCGCGGATAACGCCCGCCCAGCACTTCGCCGATGTGGTCTTCCCAGCCGGGCTGGCTGCGCACCACGCTGGGCGCGGTGCAACCGCCACCGGCGGCGTCGATCAGGGTCGAACCCACGTGCCACAGGCCATCGCGGGTCAGCACGGCAGCACGCAAGGGCGTGGCCTGCTCGATGCGGATACGGATCGACAACCAGGGCAACACGCCCTCCCCGGGCTCGAAATCGACGATCCGGGGCAAAGGGTTGAGTTCGGCCCAGGCGAGGATCTTCACCACTTCCCCCTGCAAGGCCCGAGCGTCGATTTCCAGGGGCACTTGCCGCGCGTCTTCAGCGAAGGGCGGCGCCAACAACTTGACCCGCTCATCGAAAACGAAGGGCGCGTCATTGAGAATCTGCTTGTGATAGAAGGCCCACATCACCGAGGGCACCGGGTCCTTGCCCGGCGTCACGGGTTCGGCCACGGCCGCCAAAGGCAGCCAGCAGGCCAACAGGCAATACGCTCGCCAGTTCATCGACCACTCCTGTGGGTTCGTGCAGCGTTTAAGACGGCGAGCGGGTTCAGGGTTTATTCCTCGACGTGCACGCTGTCCAGGTAGGTGCGCACTGCCCACAAGGCTTCCTGGCTCAAGTAGTCGGCCATCTTGGGCATGTACACGCGGCCATCACGCACCGCGCCGTGGCGCACCCGTTCGACGAACCACTCATCCCCGACCTCGCCGGCGTCGAGCATGCGCAGGTCTGGGGCGATACCGCCGGATTTGGCTTCCAGGCCATGGCACGCGGCGCAGTTCTGGTTGTAGGCCGAGGAGCCGATTTCCACGGCTTTCTCGCGCTCGCCTGTGGTGCGGTAAGGGTTGACCGCCGCCCAACCGTCGCCATCGAGCGCCACACCGGCATCCTTGATCGGCGTAAGGCCTTTGGTTTCTACCGCCTGGGGCACCACATTGCCGTGGGCCATCACCGAACCTGCGCCCATCAGGCCGGCCAACAGGCTGGCGAGGAGCAAGGCATTACGTGGGGTTGTTGTCATTATTAGGTCCTCAAGAGTGCACGCTACCCCTGGCTACAGAGGTCGTGGCTCATCTTAGGAACCGCTTGCGCAGGCCCGTATGCTGCTTTGGTGGCCGCGTTCTACTCCCTTGGTAGCAGGCCTTGTGGCGAGGGCCTAAATCAGGTCCCGCCCGGGAAGTTTTCCCGGCAAGGGCGGGACTTTTTCCGTATCTGCCCAGGCGTTG
Organism: Pseudomonas sp. MF08875; assembly: GCF_059862525.1. Classification (NCBI taxonomy): domain Bacteria; kingdom Pseudomonadati; phylum Pseudomonadota; class Gammaproteobacteria; order Pseudomonadales; family Pseudomonadaceae; genus Pseudomonas; species Pseudomonas sp. MF08875. The sequence goes on along the minus strand of NZ_JCBCUW010000022.1, from coordinate 43,310 downwards.
GCGTTCCATCTTAGTCGGGCCAAAACCTCCACTGGGAACCGCAACCATGACAATAAGATCGTTACCCGCCCTCTCCCCGCTGACCCTCGCCGTGCAGGCCTTCCTGCTAGTGAGCAGTCTGTCGCTGTCGGCCGGTGCCACTGCCGCCACTACCGCTGCCCCTGCCACCAAGAACGTCACCTGGGAAGACATCGCCAACGACCACCTGACCACCAAGGATGTGCTGCAGTACGGCATGGGCACCAACGCCCAGCGCTGGAGCCCCCTGGCCCAGGTCAACGACAAGAACGTGTTCAAGCTGACCCCCGCCTGGTCGTACTCCTTCGGTGATGAAAAGCAGCGCGGCCAGGAGTCCCAGGCCATCGTCAACGACGGCGTGGTGTACGTCACCGGTTCCTACTCGCGGGTATTTGCCCTTGACGCCAAAACCGGCAAACGCCTGTGGACCTACAACCATCGCCTGCCGGACAACATTCGCCCCTGCTGTGACGTGGTCAACCGGGGCGCGGCGATCTTTGGCGACAAAATCTACTTCGGCACCCTGGATGCGCGCCTGATCGCCCTGGACAAAAACACCGGCAAAGTGGTGTGGAACAAGAAATTCGGCGACCACGCCGCCGGCTACACCATGACCGGCGCCCCGGTGCTGATTAAAGACAAGACCAGCGGCAAGGAGCTGCTGATCCACGGCAGCTCCGGCGATGAATTCGGCGTGGTCGGCCAGCTCTACGCCCGCGACCCGGACACCGGCGAAGAAGTGTGGATGCGGCCCTTCGTCGAAGGCCACATGGGCCGCCTCAACGGCAAGGACAGCACCCCCACCGGCGACGTGAAGGCGCCATCCTGGCCGAACGACCCGACCACCGAAACCGGCAAGGTCGAAGCCTGGAGCCACGGTGGCGGTGCCCCTTGGCAGAGCGCCAGCTTCGACCCCGAAACCAACACCATCATCGTTGGCGCGGGCAACCCAGGGCCGTGGAACACCTGGGCGCGCACCGCCAAGGACGGCAACCCCCACGACTACGACAGCCTCTACACCTCCGGCCAGGTCGGCGTCGACCCAAGCACCGGCGAAGTGAAGTGGTTCTACCAGCACACCCCCAACGATGCCTGGGACTTCTCCGGCAACAACGAACTGGTGCTGTTCGACTACAAGGACAAGGACGGCAAGGTCGTCAAGGCCACCGGCCACGCCGACCGCAACGGCTTCTTCTATGTGGTGGACCGCAACAACGGCAAATTGCAGAACGCCTTCCCGTTCGTGGACAACATCACCTGGGCCAGCCACATCGACCTGAAAACCGGCCGCCCCGTAGAGAACGAAGGCCAGCGCCCGGCCAAACCATTGCCTGGTGAAACCAAGGGCAAACCGGTCGAGGTCTCGCCACCGTTCCTGGGCGGCAAGAACTGGAACCCTATGGCCTACAGCCAGGACACCGGCCTGTTCTACATCCCGGGCAACCAGTGGAAAGAGGAATACTGGACCGAAGAGGTCAACTACAAAAAAGGCTCGGCCTACCTGGGCATGGGGTTCCGCATCAAACGCATGTACGACGACCACGTCGGCACCCTGCGCGCCATGAACCCCACCACCGGCAAGGTGGTCTGGGAGCATAAAGAGCAACTGCCACTGTGGGCTGGCGTACTGGCCACCAAGGGCAACCTGGTGTTCACCGGCACCGGCGACGGCTTCTTCAAGGCCTTCGACGCGAAAACCGGCAAGGAACTGTGGAAGTTCCAGACCGGCAGCGGCATCGTCTCCCCGCCGATCACCTGGGAACAGGATGGCGAGCAGTACATCGGTGTCACCGTTGGCTACGGCGGCGCGGTACCGCTGTGGGGCGGCGACATGGCCGAGCTGACCAAACCGGTGGCACAGGGTGGCTCGTTCTGGGTCTTCAAGATCCCGAGCTGGGACAGCAAGGTCGCCCAGAAGTAAGCCGATACCCACGGCCGCCACGAGGTGGCCGTGGGTCTGTTTCACTTATGGGAGCGGGCTTGCCCGCCCCCATACAGGCACAGCCCAACGGCCCCAAGCCTTCACCCCAGGAGTCCTGCGTCATGAACTACCTGCCTCTGATCCTCGCCCTCACCGCCCCCCTGGCCCTCGCCGCCACGGACGATGACGGTGGCGACAGCGCACTGACCATCAACGGTTGCGTGATCGCCGAATCCAGCCAATGCCCTGGCGCCGACCTGCGCAACGCCAAACTGAGCAACCAGGACCTGCGCAAAATGAACCTCAGCGGCGCCGACCTGCGCGGTGCCGACCTGCGCCACGCGCGCCTGGACCTGGCCAACCTGGAAAAAGCCCAATTGCAAGGCGCCAACCTGACCCGCGCCAGCCTGCAACAGACCAACCTGCGCCTGGCCGACTTCAGCGGCGCCAAGCTGCTGGCCGTGCAGGGCTGGGGCATGTTTGCCCAGGGCGCCCAATTCAAGGACGCCAACCTCACCGGCGCCTACCTGGAATTCGCCCGCCTCTCCGGGGCGAAAATGCACAACGCCAACCTGCAAGCCGCCGACCTGGAAATGACCTGGCTGAGCAAAGCCGACCTCAAAGGCGCCAACCTCAGCGACGCCAACCTGCAAGAAGCCAAGTTCGGCGAAAGCAACCTGGAACACGCCACCCTCACCGGCACCCGCCAGCACTACGCCAACTTCCAGGACAGCAACATGCAAGGCTGTACCGATTGCCCGGCCACCTGGGACAAATAATAGGCATCAGCGCCCAAGTAAGCCTGTTTGTGTAGCACGCCGATTTCGCTAGGCGCATTGTGCGATGCGAAGCAGTGCCATTAATATGGCATCACTCTTCGAATAGCCAATGGAAATGCTATGAGCATCATGCAGTTACGGTCGTCGCGGTTGCTTCGGGCCAGCGCGGCGATCACCCTGTGCAGTTTTCTCGTCGGCTGTTTGCCCGGCAACCTCAAATCCAACGACACCACACCCGGTTCCGCCAGCGACCTGAGCAATGCCTCCGGTTCGCTGTTGGCTTCGCTGTCTTCTGTCACCGGCATGGCCAACGACACCGCCGCCAGCCTGGGCCTGAGCAGCAACGGGCGCACAGGCATGGACTTTCGCAGCTGGAGCGAGCAGGACCAGCAGCGCGCCCTGGCCGCCAAGAAACTGATCGAGCACCAACCCCTGGACGACTTGCCAGTGTACGACCCGACCAAACCCGGCGAAGTGCAGCGCTACGGCGACCAGGTCAAGGCCCTGTTGGCCAAGTACGGGCAAAAGACCGAACTGAGCGCCGACGAACTGCGCGAAGTCAGCCGTACCGTGGTGCCGATGGTGCGCTACATCGCTAAAAGCCGCGCCTACCGCGAAGGCAAGCAAGCCGCGCTGAAAATGACCCGCAACAAGAACGGCATGGACAGCATCGTCATCCCGCCCGGTATGACTGTCGGCGCGGCGATCCTCACCTACTGCAACGACCACGGTTTGGCCGCCCCGTGGCGTGGCTCGAAAATGAGCCTGCGCCCGGCCGCCAACTACATGCCGCCGGCGCTGCTACCCCTGTCCCAGGACCTGCACAAGTACGCCGCGGTCAACCCGCAGGCCCACTACGCCATGCAAGGGCTGGTCTGGTGGCTGCGCGACACCCCGTGCGAGCCGGACCGCTTGAGCGACACCCAGAGAAAACTCATCGAAGCCGCCCACCCCGGTGGCCTGGCCGAGCTGTCGTCGTTCTGCGTGGGCGACAAGTTCAAGAAGCAGGCCCTGGAGCACGCCAAGAACTACCTGCCTGGCAACGCCGCCTCGATGCTGAGCAAGGCCAACAGCGTGATGGCCCAGGCCAACGGCCTGCAGCAGAAAGCCGAAGCCTTCCTTGAAGCCGACCTGAGCGACCCACGCAGCGCTCTGGAGCTGGCCCAGACCGCCGGGCTGAAGCTGGGTGGCGGCAAATCCGACCTGCTCAACAACCCGTACTTCAAGTCCGCGGTGCCGCTGCTCAAGGACTCCAACATCAGCCGTGCGCTGATTCCGGCCAGCATCGACGACAAAGCGGTGGACGCCTCCCTGGCGGCGATGAACGCCCTGGGCGAGCGCATGGCTGCCGAGGCGGGCGACAACAGCCAGAGCCTGGCCGACTACAGCCTGACCGAGAACGGTTTGGCGGTGAAAAACAATCACGACGGCGGCGCCAGCAACTCCCAGGTGGTGATCCACAACCCCACCGGCCAGCCCTTGGAGTTCGTCGGCCGCGACTACGTGCTCAGCACCGTGGACGATGGCAAATCCAGCAAAGGCTACCGGCCGAGCCAGCGCCTGAGTATCGGCCCATTGGTGCCGACCACGATTTATCCAGACCCGGACGCCAGCAAATACAGCGAGAAACTCGAAGACGCCACCAAAAAAGCCCTCGAGCCCCTGAGCACGCTGCCCGATACCGCATGGGGCCTGGCCAGCGAGGCCAAGGGCGAAAAACTGCCCTGTGAACCCAAGGGCGGTTTCGACTGGAAAGTCATTGGCCTGAGCGCTCTCAAGGACGTGGTGGAAACCATCCCGGTGATCTCCAACATCGTCAACGGCTACAGCGCCCTCACCGGCCGCGACTGGATGACCGGCAAGGAACTCGACGGCAAGGAGCGCATGCTGGCGATCCTCAGCGCGGCCCTGCCGGCCTCCGGGGCGATCGTCAACATCGTCGGCAAGCGCGGGCGCTCGATCTTCAACTTTGCGAAAAAGGGTTGGGAGTACGGCGACCGCGCGCAAAGCACCGCGAGCACGGTCAACACCTCGGGCGAATTGATCGCCGCCGCCTACGACGACAACAAGTGCAAGGTGTTCAGCAGCGCCATGAAACTGGCCGCCACCCACGTCTGCAAAGGCGCGCAGCGGGCCAGTTGCATGAAGTCCACCGCCGCCCTGTCGGTGGCGGCCAACACCGCCGACCAGACCGAAATCGGCAAGGTCAAGTACGAGGAAAACATCCTCTCCGCACCGGGCAAGGTCGGTGATGCGGTCAAAGGCATGGGCGACGCCCTGGGCAATGGCTTCAACAGCCTGACCAAGGGCATGGGCGGGTTGCTCAACTAACCCGCCCGTTCCACCCCCCATTGCTGTGGGAGCTTGCTCGCGATGGCGGTCTCAAGGCCGCCATCACCGGCAAGCCAGGCGCCCCCAGGCGTTTGTGCGCTAGCGGCTAACAGGCCACGCGCATGATCCCGGTATCGATGGCCAGGTGCACCAGCTCGGCGTGGGAGCTGACCGACAATTTGCTCTTGAGCAAGGTCAGGTGGTTGGACACCGTCTTGGCGCTAATACACAACTGCTCGGCAATCGAGCGGGTGGGCGTGCCCTTGGCCAACATCACAAAAATCTCGAATTCGCGCTGGGTCATGCTTTGCAGGCGTGGGTCCTGGGCGTTGTGGGCTTGCGGGTTACAGGCCAACTGTGTGGCCAAGGGCTGCTCGATGTACGCGTGCCCGGCGAGGATGCGCCGCACCGCCTCGATCAGCACTTCGGGGTCGGCGTTTTTCGTCAGGTAGCCCGAGGCACCGGCATCCAGGGCCTGGCGCACCAGCGGCAACTCATCGTGCAGGCTGAAAAACAGCACCCGCAATTGCGGCAAGCGCTGGCGCAGGCGCCGGGTGGTTTCCAGGCCGCTGATCCCCGGCAGGCCGAAATCCATAATCACCAGGTGCGGGATCTCCTCCTGCACCCGCGCCAGCGCCTCTTCGCCGTTGGCTGCTTCGCGCACCTGCATCGTCGGCAGCACCGCCCGCAGCAGGCTGGCGTAGCCTTGGCGCACCACCGCGTGGTCATCCACCAGCAAAATATTCATCGGCCCTCCCCCGCAATACTCAAAATCAGCGCCCAACCGCCGCCCGCGGGGCTGACAATGCGCAACCCGCCGCCGAGGCTGTGTGCCCGTTGCGCCAACGAACGCAGCCCTACGCCTGGGGATTGTGGCCGTGCCGCGCCCCGGCCGTTATCGCGGATCAACAAGCGCAACCCAGTGCCTCGGGTTTGCAGGCGTACACGCACGCCGGTGGCGCAAGCATGGCGTGCCACGTTGGTCAGGGCTTCCTGGATGAACCGGTAGAGGTGGGTTTGGCTGGCCACGGGCAACACCGGCAGCCGTGGGCTGACCTGTAGGCGGCAGTCGATGCCGTGGGTGCCTTGCCACTGGCCAACCAGCGACGCCAACGCCTGGGGCAAGGGCTGCGGCACCTCGGGATACAAGTCGCGCACCAAGGCGCGAAAGCCTTGCTGCAACTGCTGGCAATTGTGCTCCAGGGCCAGGGCCGTTTGCGTCACGGTTTCGGGCTGCCCTGCCACCACCCGCAGCAGGCACACCTGGGCGCGGATGCCCGCCAGGTATTGGCCCAGGTCGTCGTGCAGGGCCTGGCCCAGGCGCGTACGTTCTTGCTCACGGGCGGCCAGCAGGCTGTGGCGCAACTGGCGGTTTTCGGCGCGCAGTTGCTCAAGGGCCGCATCGCGGCAAACTCGGCGCCGCCACGCCGTGGCCCAGAGGTGCAGCGGCCATCCGGCAAACACGGCTCAATGCCCCGCCAGCGTAGGCAACGGCAAGCTCACCGGGGTGTGCAGCTTGTCCACACCCACCAGGCTCAGGATCAACAGCAAGGGCAACAACAAGGCTTTGAGAATACGCATGGCTGGGTTTCTCTTTTTTATAGGTAGGCCGAGCGTCCATCCTAAGACCGCTGCCCACCGCGCGGTTTACTACCTTGGTACTGGCTGATCGGTACTTTGTGCTGGGTTTACCGACCCCATTGGCCCAAGGGGGGCGGTTTGTGTGGGAACGGGCTCGCCCCATCGCGGGCAAGGCCCACACCCACCGTTGAACGGTGGCGTGGGTGGGGTTTTCATTTTCCTCTGTGGGAGCGAGCCTGCTCGCGATGGCGGTGACCAATGGCAGGGGGTAAGACCGTTGCTCCCATAGGGGGAATGGCTTTTAGCCCTTGAAACTACGACTTTAGTAGCGGTTTTGCTGTCTATCGTCGCATTCACAAAGCAGCGCCCCTGGCATGTAATGGGCTTATAACAAGAAGGATTGCCCCCTATGCCCCTTGCACCGCGCCACCTGCCGCTGCCCTTTGCTGCTGCCTTGTGCCTGAGCCTCTGGCTGGGCGCGGCGCAGGCCCAGGAGCCACTGTTCTCCGCCGAAGGCTACCGCATCAGCCTGTACCGCAGCCCGACACCGGCCCAGGTGGAGGGCGGCAGGATCGTCGATACCGCGCAATTGCAGCAGCTACTGGCCCAATCGCCCGCGCCGGTACTGGTGGACGTTTACCGCCGCCAGTGGCTGCACGGGCGTTTCATCGAAGACCAGCCCCACGCCAACCTGCCCGGCAGCTTGTGGCTGGCCAACACTGGCGATGGCGACCTGACGCCACCCTGGCAAACCTATTTCGCCCGCCACCTAAGCGCTGCCAGCGCCGGCCAAGCTGTGCGCCCACTGGTGTTCTACTGCCGTTCCGATTGCTGGTTGAGCTGGAACGCGGTAAAACGCGCCACGGCGCTAGGCTATACCCAGGTGTACTGGTATCGCGATGGCCTGGACGCCTGGGAAGCGGCGCACCTGCCCCTGGCGCCGGCACAGCCCGAACCCTTTCCCTAACCGCGACACCCTGCGTGCCACCGCCCACCCAACCCATAAAAACCGAGGTGAAAGGCCATGTACAAGATTCTGATTGCCGACGATCACCCCCTGTTTCGCGAAGCGATCTGCAACGTCATCAGCGACGGTTTTGCCGGTAGCCAAGTGCTGGAAACCGCCGACCTGGACAGCGCCATGGCCCTGACTCAGGAACACGACGACCTGGACCTGATCCTGCTGGACCTGAACATGCCCGGCATGCACGGCCTCAATGGCTTGATAAACCTGCGCAACGAGGCGCCCACCATCCCGGTGGTGATCGTCTCCGCCGAGCAGGACAAGCAGATCGTGCTGCAAGCCATCACCTATGGCGCGGTGGGCTTTATCACCAAATCCTCGCCCCGGGCACAAATGACCGAGGCCATCCAGCAGATCCTCAACGGCAACGTGTACTTGCCTTCGGACATCATCCGCACGCAAAAAACCGGCACCCGCCGAACGATGAACGACACTCCCAACTTCCCGCCCGAACTGCTCCAGGCCCTGACCCGCAAGCAATTGCTGGTGCTCGAACGCATGACCAAGGGCGAATCCAACAAGCAGATCGCCTACACCCTGGAAATCGCCGAAACCACGGTCAAGGCCCACGTTTCCGCGATCCTGCGCAAGCTCAACGTGCACAACCGGGTGCAGGCGATCCTCAGTGCCGGGGATATTGATTTCGCGGCGTACCTGCGCCGCTGACTGGCGGGCCCACTGTGGGAGCGGGCCGGGCGGCGCTCCGCTCGCCCGCCATTGCCTCTAGAGGCTGCAAGCCCGCTTACAGCGCGCGCTGCCTAACCCTGCACTTGCCCAAGCAAATGGCTGATGGCCGTCTTCAGTTTCATCGGCCGCACCGGTTTGTGCATCAGGGTGTGGCCCAGTTCGCGCATTTGCAGTTTCAGTTCATTGCTGTAGTTGGCGGTAATCATCAGCGCCGGCAAGGCACTGGCGCGGCGGGCGTTGATCTGGGCCACGGCGTCCACGCCATTCTTGCCCTGGTCCAGGTGATAGTCGGCGATCAGCAGGTCAGCCTCGCTGTGGTAGTTGTCCACCTGGCGCGCCAGGTCTTCTTCCGACAGTGCGGTGACCACTTGGCAGCCCCAACTCTCGAGCAAGGTGCGCATGCCGGCGCAGATCGCCGCGTCGTTATCGAGTACCCAGATCCGCGCCCCGCGCAAGCGTTCCACCAGCAGTTCACTCAGGGCCAGGCGCGGCGCCGGTTTCGGCGCCGTGGCCGACAGCGGCACCTCCACGGCGAACACCGAACCCTTGCCCGGCCATGAGCGCACGCTGATGCGATGGCCAAGAATGCCGGCGATTTTTTCCACGATGGCCAGGCCCAAACCCAGGCCACGGTCCTGGTTGGGCCGCTGCACGTCGCCGCGTTTGAACTCCTGGAAAATCTCTTGCAGCTTGTGGGCCTCGATGCCCATGCCGCTGTCCCAGACCTCGATGGACAAGCGCTGGCGATGGCGTCGGCAACCCAGCATCACACGGCCGCTGGGGGTGTAGCGGATGGCATTGCTGAGCAGGTTGCGCAGGATCCGCGCCAGCAGCTGCGCGTCACTGCGCACCAGCGCCGAGCAGGCGACAAAGTGCAGTTGCAGGCCTTCGCTGCGGGCCACGTGGGCGTACTCGGCGGCCAGGTTTTCCAATAATTCGCTGAGGGCGAATGGCGCGATATCGGCCTTTATCACCCCGGCATCGAGCTTGGAAATGTCCACCAGGGTGCCCAGCAGGTTTTCCACGTCTTCCAGGGAGTTGCTGACGTTGCGCACCAGCACCGCGTTGGCCAGCGGCTCGCGGCGCTCCAGCAGGGCGCTGGTGAACAGCCGCGCGGCGTTGAGCGGTTGCAGCAGGTCATGGCTGACCGCCGCGAGGAACTTGGTCTTGGACAGGTTGGCCTGTTCGGCCTCCAGCTTGGCTTCGCGCAAGCGCGATTCGACGCGGCTGCGTTCGTCGATCTCGCGCAGCAACTGGTCGTTGAGGCTGGTCAGCTCGGCCGTGCGCTCGCGCACCCGCAGTTCCAGGTTCTGGTAGGCCTGGTGCAGGGCTTCGGCGGTGCGCCGCCGTTCGGTGATGTCGCGGATCAGCACGAAAATCCCCACCACCTCGCCGCTGGCCAGGCGATTGGGCACATAGGAGCGCAGCATGTAGCGCTCCTGGCCATTGATATTGGTTTCGGGGAACTCGAACGTCACGCTCTCGCCGTCCAGCGCCCGCGCCACGTAGGCCTCCAGGCGCCGGTAGTGTTCTTCGCTGTGCACCTGGCGCAGGCTTTGGCCGAGCATCACGCCCCGGGGCCAGCAGTACCATTCTTCGTAGACCTTGTTGGTGAACTCATACACCAGGTCAGCGTTGAGGTAGGCGATCAGCGCGGGCACGTGGTCGGTAATCAGGCGGATCCAGCGTTCGCTTTCGCTCAGGGCTTCGGCGTGCTGGTAGCGCTCGGTGATGTCGGTGAAGGTGTTGACGAACCCACCCGTGGGCAACGGATGGGTGCGGATCTCCAGCACCCGGCCATCGTACAGGCGTTGCTCGCACTCACGCACCACACGGCCATTGAGGTCGCGGCTGGCCGGGGTGAGCAGGCTCAGTTCGCTGTCGCCGATGACCTCGGCGAACGGCCGGTGGGCCGCCACCGGCGCCAGGCCACTGAGTTCCAGGAAGCGCCGGTTCCACAGCTCCAGGATGCCCTCGGCGTTGACCATGGCCACGCCCTGGGACAGGTTGTCCACGGCCCGTTGCAGCAGGTGCGATTTTTGCGCCACTGCTTGTTCGCGGCGCACGGTTTCGCTGAGCTTGACCTCGGTGATGTCGGTGAACAGGATCACCCGCCCGCCCTCTTGGGTCGGCCGCTCGCTGACCTGCAACCAGCGCCCGTCCTGTAAGCGGTACAGCAGGTGTTCGTCGGCGTGGCCGCGCGGCTCTTCGCTGAACAGCCCGGTGCCGGTCATTAGGCGTTTGACTTCGCTCAGGCGCATACCGGCGATGATGCGCACCCGGCTGTTGGCCCAGAACGCCTTGAAGCGGCTGTTGAACAACACGATGCGCTGTTCTTCGTCGAACAGCACGAAGGCGTCGGAAATACTCTCGATGGCGTCGATCAGGTGCCGGTGCGCGGTTTCGGCGCGCAGCCGCGCTTCGCTAAGCAAGTGGTTGCCGGCCTTGAGTTCGGCCATTGCCTGGTTCAACGCATCGGTGCGTTCGCGCACCTGTTCGGCCAGCACCACCGAGTGCTGGAACGCCGAGTAAGGGTCGTTGCCACGGGTGCCGCCGGATTCGATGCGCTCGATCAGCGCGCCATTGATGCGTTGCAGCTTGCGGTTCTGCTCGCGCAGGGCATCGACCTGCCCTTGCAGGTCAACGGCCGTGGCGGGTGCGGTTGCGGGCAATGGCGACGCCGGTGAAGGTCTGGTTGATGTGCATGCCATTGAACTGTTCTCCGTAGGTGTTGAAACCCAGCACCCGTTGTTCGCGCAAAAAAGCGCCGATCTGCTCCAGGCTGCCGTCGTCTTCCAGTTCCAGGCGCCGCAGGAAGCAGTCGCAGCCGATGGTCAGCAGCAACTCCCCCAGGCGCGCCTGCAAACCATCGAACAAGGTATGCAGGTTGGGCAGCAGCGGCCCGGGGGTCATGGCCGTAAGGACGATGCCGTTCTCCACCGCGCAGTAGAAACTCAGGCTCAAGTCCTCGTGCACCTGTTGGATAGCGCGCACGTAGTACTGCTCATTGATGCGCACGGCCAAGGGGTGGGCGGCGAACACCCGGTGGTCCAACTGGGCCACCGGCACGCCGATATGCCGCGCGTATTCTTGGGCGGCGGGCTCGGCGTTGAGCTCGTAAACCCGGCGCTGCGGGCTGTCGGCGTGGGTCACCACCAGTTTTTCCGCCCGCGGCAGGATGTGATGGGTGGTGAACACCTCGAAATCCAGCCAGGTATTGACCAGCACCACCACCGCCGCGCCGCTGTGGAATTCACCGTTGAAGTAGACGTGGGTATGGGTCAGGTAATTGTCGTCCCCGGCCGAACCGCCAAAGTGCGGGATATCGCCCAGGGCGGCACTCAAGGCGGCGAGGACCATTTCCTCGCGGCTGGACAAACCGTCGAGCAAGGTCAGGGCAAAACTGTTGCCCTTGATCGGCGCCAGGCTGTTGCTGCGGCAATCGCCGGCCAGGCGCTCGACCATCTGCTGGGCGTCGATCAGGCTGAAGTGCTCCATCTGGTCGATCAGTTCGAGGGCGATGGAAAAATGCCGATGGTCAAACCCCACCGCCGTGATGCAGCCGCGCCCGTAGCCGTTGGGGGTGATCTCGCCGGCGCTGGTGCAACCCGCCAGGCGAATACCGCCAAAACTCTGTGCCAGGGCACGGCCCAGGGCCTGCAAGTCGTACTCGGCGGAGCAGAAAAACAACACGAAGCCCAGATGCGGGTGCAACAACTGCCGCGCCAGATCCTGGGCCGCTTGCTCCGCATCGGTCGCTTGGGACATGGCACTGACGACACCTTCGGCCTGGCCTTGCTGCATGTTCGCCTCCCGCGGGTGCGCTGTCTTGAGCGCTGAGTGTACGAAGCCCCGGGGCGGCACCCTATGCTACTTGGGTACTGGGTGAGGGGTTCGATGGGAGGACATGGGCTGGCGGTCAGTACCGCCCTTTGCAGCGGACGTGCGAGAGGCTTGAGCCAATGACACCGCGACGTGCGAGGAGCCTGCTAAGACGCAGGGGCCAGCGCAGTGGCCTTCGGCCTTGTGTTCGACTAGCAAGCGGGCGACCCCGCTTGCTATCGACGAGAGGAAGGGTTTAACGGTCAGTGAACTGTGGCGCTCGCTTGGCGATGAAGGCGGCCATGCCTTCTTTCTGGTCCTGGGTGGCGAAGGCGGCATGGAACACACGACGCTCGAAGCGCACGCCCTCGGCCAGGTTCACTTCGAAGGCGCGGTTGACGCTTTCCTTGACCATCATCGACACCGGCAGCGACTTGGCGGCGATCACCGCGGCGACTTTCAGGGCTTCTTCCACCAATTCATCGGCGGGCACGATGCGCGCCACGATGCCAGCACGCTCGGCTTCCACCGCATCGATCAAGCGCCCGGTCAGGCACATTTCCATGGCCTTGGCCTTGCCCACGGCGCGGGTCAGGCGTTGGGTGCCACCCATGCCTGGCAGCACGCCGAGGTTGACTTCCGGTTGGCCGAACTTGGCGTTGTCGCCGGCCAGGATGAAGTCGCACATCAGCGCCAGTTCACAACCGCCGCCCAAAGCGAAGCCGGCCACCGCCGCGATGATCGGCTTGCGGCGGTTGGCGATGCGGTCGCTGTCGCTGAATAGGTCGTCGAGGTAGATCTGCGGGTAGGTCAGCTCGGCCATTTCCTTGATGTCAGCACCGGCGGCGAAGGCTTTCTTCGAGCCGGTGATGACGATGCAGCCGATGCGCGGGTCGGCTTCCAGGCTGTCGAGGGCCTGGTTTACTTCGCTGACGATTTGCGCGTTCAGCGCATTGAGCGCCTGCGGGCGGTTGAGGGTGATAAGGCCGACGCGGTCGTGAATGTCCAACACAATGGTTTCGTAGCTCACAGATAAACTCCTGTTCAAAGATTGCGCGAAATGACCATGCGCTGAATGTCGCTGGTGCCTTCGTAGATCTGGCACACCCGCACATCGCGGTAGATGCGCTCCAGCGGGAAGTCGTTCAAATAGCCATAACCGCCCAGGGTTTGCAACGCTTGCGAGCAAACCTTCTCGGCCATTTCCGAGGCGAACAGCTTGGCCATCGAGGCCTCCACCAGGGCTGGTTTGCCGCTGTCGCGCAGGGCGGCGGCGTAATGCACCATCTGCCGTGCCACGGCGATCTGGGTGGCCATGTCCGCCAGGCGAAAAGCCACGGCTTGATGCTCGATGATCGCCTTGCCGAAGCTCTGCCGCTCGCGGGCGTAGTCCCGGGCAGCCTCGAATGCGGCGCGGGCCATGCCCACCGATTGCGAGGCGATGCCCACCCGCCCGCCTTCGAGGTTGGCCAGGGCGATGCGGTAGCCTTCGCCCTCCTCGCCCAAGCGGTTGGCCACCGGTACTTGGACGTCCTCGAAAAGGATCTGGCAGGTGTCGGAGGCGTGCTGGCCGAGCTTGTCTTCCACCCGCGCCACGCTGTAGCCCGGGGCGTCGGTGGGCACGATAAAGGCACTGATGCCGCGCTTGCCGGCGCTGGGGTCGGTGACGGCGAAGACGATCACCACCCCGGCGTTCTTGCCCGAGGTGATGAATTGCTTGCAGCCGTTGAGCACGTAGTGGTCGCCCTCACGGCGCGCGCGGGTTGTCAGGCCGCTGGCGTCAGAGCCGGCCTGGGGTTCGGTAAGCGCAAAGGCACCGAGCATCGCGCCGCTGGCCAGGGGCTTGAGGAAGCGTTCTTTCTGCTCGTCGCTGCCGTAGTTGAGGATCGGTACGCAACCCACCGAGTTGTGCACGCTCATGATGGTCGAGCAGGCACCGTCGCCGGCGGCGATTTCTTCCAAGGCCATGGCGTAGGCCAGGTAACCGGTGTCGCAACCGCCCCACTGCTCCGGCACCAGCATGCCGAAAAAACCCAGCTCGGCCATTTCGCCCACGGCCTCATGGGGGAAGCGGTGTTCCCGGTCCCACTCGGCAGCGAAGGGCTTGAGCCGCTCCTGGGCGAATTGCCGGGCGGCGTCGCTGATTTGTCGTTGTTCGTCATTGGGCAGCATGGGGGTTTCCTCAGTACAACACTTCAACGGCCATGGCCGTGGCTTCACCGCCGCCGATGCAGATGGCCGCGACACCGCGTTTCAGGCCTTTCTGGCGCAGGGCCCAGAGCAGGGTCACCAGGATCCGCGCCCCAGAGGCACCGATCGGATGGCCCAGGGCACAGGCGCCGCCGTGGACGTTGATTTTTTCGTGGGGGATGTGCAGTTGGCTCATGGTCACCAGGCTGACCACCGCAAACGCTTCGTTGACCTCGAACAGTTCGACCTCGTCCAGGGCCCAACCGGTCTTGCTCATCAGCTTGCGGATCGCGCCCACCGGGGCCACCGGGAACAGGCTCGGCGTATCGGCAAACGCCGCGTGGCCGTGGATCACTGCCAGCGGCGTGAGGCCGCGCTTTTGCGCTTCACTGCGGCGCATCATCAGCAACGCCGCCGCGCCATCGGAGATGGAACTGGAGTTGGCCGCGGTAACGGTGCCGCCCTCGCGAAACGCCGGTTTGAGCCCGGCGATCTTGTCCAGCTTGGCCTTGGGCGGCTGTTCGTCGTCGCGGATGGTTTTTTGTTCTTTGCCCACGGTCACGTGCAGCGGCACGATTTCGGTGTGGAACAAACCGTCGGCGATGGCTTGCTGGGCGCGGGTGGTGGACGCGATGGCGAAGGCGTCCTGGGTTTCACGGCTGAAACCGTGTTCCTCGGCGCAGTCTTCGGCGAAGGTGCCCATCAGGCGGCCCTTGTCGTAGGCGTCTTCGAGGCCGTCGAGGAACATGTGATCGAGCACCCGGCCGTGGCCCATGCGGTAGCCGCTGCGGGCGCGGTCCAGCAGGTACGGCGCGTTGGACATGCTTTCCATGCCGCCGGCCACCACCGCGTCGGCGCTGCCGGCCAGGAGCATGTCGTGGGCCAGGATGGCCGCTTCCATGCCCGAGCCGCACATTTTGTTCAGGGTGGTGCAGCGAGTGCCCTTGTCCAGGCCGGCGCCGAGGGCGGCCTGGCGTGCCGGAGCCTGGCCCAGGCCCGCGGGCAGCACACAGCCGAACAACACTTCATCGACGCCATCGGCACCAACACCCGCCCGTTCCACGGCGGCGCGGATAGCTGCCGCGCCCAGTTGCGGCGCGGTCAGGCTTTTCAAATCGCCCTGGAAGCCGCCCATGGGCGTGCGTACAGCGCTGACAATCACAATCGGGTCGTGGGCAATAGTCATGGCAAATCCTCCTTATTTCGCGGCCATACGCAAGGCACCGTCGAGACGGATCACCTCGCCGTTGAGCATGCTGTTTTCAATGATATGCCGGGCCAGAGCGGCGTACTCGGCCGGTTTGCCCAGGCGCGGCGGGAACGGCACGCCAGCGGCCAGGGAGGCGCGCACTTCTTCGGTCATGCCGGCCATCATCGGCGTCTCGAAAATACCGGGGGCGATGGTCATTACGCGGATGCCAAAACGTGCCAGTTCGCGGGCCGCCGGCAGCGTCAGGCTGGCGATGGCGCCCTTGGACGCCGCGTAGGCAGCCTGGCCGATCTGGCCGTCGAATGCCGCCACCGACGCGGTGTTGATAATCACCCCGCGCTCGCCGTCGGCGTTGGCCTCGCCCTGGGCGATGACCTCGGCGGCCAGGCGCATCAGGTTGAAGCTGCCGATCAGGTTGACGTTGATGACCTGGCTGAAACTGGCCAGGGCATGGGGGCCGTTCTTGCCCAGGATCTTCTCGCCGCGTACCACACCGGCGCAGTTGACCAAGCCGTGCAAACCGCCAAACGCCGCCACTGTGGCCTCGACCGCTGCCTGCGCCGCCGCTTCCTGGCTGATGTCTGCCACCACGCTCTGCGCCTGCGGGCCGAGGGCCTCGGCCTGGGCGGCGACCGCCTCGGCGTTCAAATCCACCAGCATCACTTTGGCGCCGGCCTTGACCAGCATCTGTGCGGTGGCCGCGCCCAGGCCCGAGGCGCCGCCGCTGACCATAAATACCTTGTTTTCAATCTGCATCGTCGTGTCCTTGGGTTCAGACCTTGTGGGCCGCGGCCTCTTGAGCCTTGGCGATTTCCTGGTTGCGCAGGATGAAGCGCTGCAACTTGCCGCTCGGGGTTTTCGGCAGCTCGCTGACAAATTCGATTTCACGGGGGTAGGCATGGGCGGCCAGGCGTTTGCGCACGTGTTGGCGCAGTTCTTCGGCCAATTCCGGGTGGCCCTCGAAACGGGCGCCGAGCACGACGAAGGCCTTGACCAGTTCGGTGCGCTCCGGGTCGGGTTTGCCCACCACGGCGGCCTCGACCACGGCCGGGTGTTCGATCAGGGCACTTTCCACGTCGAAGGGGCCGACCCGGTAGCCGGAGGTGGTAATCACGTCGTCGCTGCGCCCGACGAAACTGATGCTGGCGTCGGGGTTGAGTTCCACGGTGTCGCCGCTCAGGTAGTAGTCGCCGACGAAGGCCTTGGTCGGCGCGCCTTGGTAACCGGCGAACCAGCACATCGGCGACTGGCGGCGGTCGATGGCCAGAATCCCCGGTTGCCCGGCCGCCAGTTCCTGATGGTTGTCGTCCAGCACCACGATGCGGTGCCCCGGCGAGGCGAAACCCGCCGCGCCCAGGTGCACCGGGTGCGCCAGGCCGTGGTGGTTGCACAGCACCATGCCCAGTTCGGTCTGGCCGTAGTGATCGTGGATCACCACCCCCAGGTTGTCGGCGAACCAGCGGATCACCTCTGGGTTCAAAGGCTCGCCGGCGCTGCTGACGATGCGCAAACGGCCCTTGATGGCGCGGGCGAACTCGTCGCCCCCGGCGATCAGCATGCGGTAGGCGGTGGGCGAACCGGTGAGGTTGCTGATGGCGTATTTGTTGATGACCCGGCAGGTGCTTTCCACGGTGAACGGGCCATCGTAGAAGGTGATCGGGTGGCCCATGGACAAGGGCCCCGCCACGCCGAAGTAAATGCCGTAGGCCCAGCCCGGGTCGGCGAGGTTCCAGAAGGCGTCTTCGGGGCGCAGGTCCACGGCATCGCGGGTGTAAGCCTGGAACGCCACCAGTGCCTTGAGTGGCACGGCCAGGGCCTTGGCCGGGCCGGTGGTGCCGGAGGTGAACATCATCAGGAACGGGTCTTCGCCGCTCAGCAACACCGGTTCGCAGTCGGCGCTGTGGTTGCCCAGTTCGGCCCAGAAACTCCAATCGCCGCGCACGATGCCCTGGCCCTTGGGGCCGCCGACGGTGACGATGGCTGGGCAATCCGCCACTTCGCTGAGTTTGGGCCGGTTCACCGCGTCAGTGACCACCACGGTGGCGCCGGAGCTGACGAGGCGATGTTCGATAGCCTTGGGCCCGAACGCGGTGAACAGCGGTTGGTACACCGCCCCCAGGCGCCAGGTGGCGAGCACGGTAATCAGCAACTCGACATTGCGCGGGAGCAGGCCTGCGACCCGGTCGCCCTGCTTGACCCCTTGGGCACGCAGAAAATTGGCGAAACGCGCGGCTTTGTCCTGCAAGTCGCTGAAGGTATAGGTCGCGCTGCTGGCGTCGCGGCCCTCCCAGAACAGCGCAATGCGCCCAGGTAAGGCATGCCGGTCGCAGCACTCCACGCAGGCATTAAGTGCCTGCAGATTGCCCGCCAGGGTGGCGTTTACAGTGTGGTGGTAATCGAATTGCGCCGCGGCCGTCAGGTAATCGCGCATCAGCAGAATCCCTCGCTGTTGTTATTAGGATGGGAGCTACACAAAAGCCTGCAAATACTGGCGCCCTGGGCCTGGGGGGACAATGGTCAAAGCCACCAAGTTACTTGACTGGTTTGGCCATGGTTGATCGACATCGCGTTTGTAGCCAGCAGGCTCGCCTGCGCAGCGCCCCTCGACGGGGTTGTGCCGTGGCGATGTTGCGGCCGCTGCACGCGCGAGCGCTTGCTACGGTTCGTCGAGGATCAGGCTGCGGTAGTGGCCGGGGTTGGAGCCCGACCACTTGCGAAAGGCCTTGTAGAACGAGCTGACGTCGGCAAAGCCCAGGCGCGTGGCGATCTCGGCGAAGCTGATCTGCGGTTCGGCCAACCAGACAATCGCCAGCTCCTTGCGCACGCTGTCCTTGAGGCCCTGGTAGGTCTGGCCCTCCTGCGCCAGGCGCCGGCGCAGGGTCGAGGCGGACATGCACAGGCGCTGGGCCTGGGCTTGGGTTTCCGGCCAGTGGGCAGCGGGGAGTTGGCGCAGCTCGTGCTTGATGCGGCTGGCCAGGCTTTGCGGGTCGCGGTACTTGACCAGGATGTTGGCCGGGGCCTGGGCCAGAAAACGCTTGAGTTCATCGAGGCTGCGCTTGATCGGCAGGTCCAGGTATTCGGCCGAGATAATCATCCGCGTGCGCGGGCGATCAAAGCGCAGGTTGTCGGAAAACATCACCTGGTAGTCGTGGCAAAAGTCCGGTGCCGCGCAGCGCAGTTCGATGGCCAGGATCGGGATGCGCCGCCCGGCCAGCCAACAGGCTACGCCATGGACGATCATCCAGTAGGTGAAATAGGTGAAGGCCCGGCGTGGTTCGGCGCTGTCCTCCAACAGCACGATCTCGGCCAGGCTTTGCTGGCGCACCAGTTGCGCCGGCAGGTGTTCGAGCATCAGCGACAGAAACTCCAGCCCCGTGGCCAGCCCCGCGGCCAGGCTGGGCTGGGCCATGGCGCTGCGGCAGAGGAACGCCAGGCTGCCGGACTTGAGCTTGCGTGGGTCCATGGCGAAGAACTCGTCGTCCAAACGCCGGGCCAGCAAGCGCCACAACCGCGCATAGGCAGTGGCGGGCACGCGGGCAGTGGGGTCGGCCAGCAGAAGCGGGTCGATGCCCACTTTGCCCAGCACCTCGGCAGCGCCATCGGGCTCGCAGCTCTGGAGCAGCGCTTCGCGGACCAGGTGGATGGAGATGCTGTCTTTTTCCGCCATTTGACCGAATTGAGCCTTGATCGGGTTGAGGTGACGGCCATCTTAGGCGGGGACGGCAAAAAAACCAGTAGCCATTGGTTGAAGGCTGGCGCTCAGAGGATGCGATAGAGCAGCCGCTCGATACGCACCCGGCTGACCCGGCGCAGGAACTTGCCGACGGCGGCCGGGTACTCGGCCAGGGTTTCCAGTTGCTGGTAGCGCTCGATGCGCTGGGTGTGGCGGAAAATCGCCTGCAACTCCTGCTCCCGTGGTGCCAACAACTCGCCCTTGGGGTCGTCCAGCAGCAAGGCGTTTTCCAGGTCCAGGCGAAACGCCCGGGGGTTGAGGTTGTTGCCGGTGAGCAAGGTGTAGCGCTGATCGACCCACATGCCCTTGAGGTGGTAGGTGTTGTCGCCGTCGCGCCACAGGTGCAGGTTGAGCTTGCCGCTGTCGATCATGTGCTGATGGCGCTTGGCAAAGCGGCGCAGGCTGATTTCGTAGAGGTACGGCAGCGCCGCGATCACACGAAACGGCTCGCAGGGCGGGATATAGAAATCGTTGGCGGTCTTGTCGCCGACCACGATATCGATCTTCACCCCGCGCGCCAGGGCGCGGTTGATCTCCCGGGTCACCGCCAGGGGCAGGTTGAAGTACGGCGTGCAGATGGTCAGTTGCTGCTGGGCACTGGCGATCAACTCGCAGATCACCCGGCTCAGCGGGTTGTTCTTGCCCACGCCGAGCAGCGGGCTGACCGACAATTCACCCATCACCACACGCCCGGCACTGGTGTCGTAGGCGGCGTGCTTGAGGCGGCTACGCAAATCGCCGATGTCGTTACGCAGGCTGCGGGTGGTGGGCAGGTTCGGCAGGTCGAGGCGATGCACCGCCCGCGACGCCACCAGGCCATGTTCCACCAGGTGCTGCATGGAGTCGGCCAGGGCCGGGCATTGCAGCAGGTGATAACGGTCGAAGCGGTACTTGTCGAATTTGTGCAGGTAGACGTTGTTCAGGCTCGCGCCGCTGTACAGCACGCAGTCGTCGATCACGAAACCCTTGAGGTGCAGCACACCGAACAGCTCGCGGGTCTGCACCGGCACGCCGTAGATCGGCACTTCGCTGCTGTGCAGGCGCGTCTGTTCCTGGTACCAGGCACTGTTGCCCGGTTGCTTGCCGGCGCCGATCAGGCCCCGTTGGGCGCGCAGCCAGTCGACCATGACCACGATATCCAGCTGCGGCCGGGCGGCCTTGGCGGCGTGTAGGGCGTCGAGGATTTCCTGGCCGGCCTCATCGTGTTGCAGGTACAGGGCGACGATGTAGATGCGCCGCGTGGCCTGGGCGATTTTCTCCAGCAGGCAACGCCGGTAGTCGGCGGCACTGTCGAGGATGGTCACGGCGTCGGCGGTCAGCGGGAAACCGCGCAGCTTGGGCAACAGGGAGCGTTTGAAAAGCGACGGCATAAGGCTCGCAAAAAGGTCTATTCCGAAGAGCGCAAGAGCTTACACCAAGGAAAGGTTTGGGTCTTGTGGCGCGAATGTCTATCGCCTGGCAGGAACGCCTGAGGGAGCGGGTTCCCACAGGTAGAGGGCTTATGGGTAAGATAGCGCCCTGCCCTTGCCCTCCTGCCCCGCCGAATAAGTCGATCCCATGCCTTTGGAACTCAGCGTAGACCTCACCACCCTCGCCATTCTTGCCCTCGTGGCCTTTGTCGCCGGTTTCATCGATGCCATTGCCGGAGGTGGTGGTTTGCTCACCACTCCCGCCCTGCTCACCGCCGGGTTGCCGCCGCATCTGGTGCTGGGCACCAACAAGTTGAGTTCCACCTTCGGCTCAGCCACCGCCAGCTTCACGTTCTACCGGCGCAAACTGTTCCACCCGCGCCAGTGGCTGCACGCGATTGTCGGCACCCTGGTGGGGGCGCTGACCGGCGCCATCGTCGCCCATTACCTGCCCGCCGAGTGGCTGAACAAGATGCTGCCGGTGATTGTCTTCGCCTGTGGCCTGTACCTGTTGTTCGGCGGCACGCCCAAGGCGCCGCTGGACGCCGACGCGCCGATCAAGAAAAAGTGGCAATCGACCCAAGGCTTCGGCCTGGGTTTCTACGACGGCGTGGCCGGCCCCGGCACCGGGGCGTTCTGGACCGTCAGCAGCCTGCTGCTCTACCCCATCGACCTGGTCAAGGCCAGCGGGGTGGCACGCAGCATGAACTTCGTCAGCAACATCGCGGCGCTGTCGGTGTTCATCTTTTCCGGGCAGGTGGACTGGATCATCGGCCTGAGCATGGGCCTGGCGGTGATGGTCGGCGCGTTCTTCGGGGCGCGCTCGGCCATCAGTGGTGGGGCGAAGTTCATTCGCCCGGTGTTCATTACCGTGGTGCTGGGCCTGACCGTGCGCCTAGCCTGGCAGCACTGGTTCGCTGTGGCCTAGGCGCCGCGCCACATACAGGTCGATCAGGTAGCGGGCGATCGAGCGTGACGCCGGCAATGGCGGCAGCGCATGGATGTTGAACCACTGGGCATCCTCGATCTCGTCTGCTTGCGGCACGATCTCACCGCCCGCGTACTCGGCGTGGAAACCCAACATCATCGAATGGGGAAACGGCCAGCACTGGCTGCCCACGTACTGGATGTTGCGCACCTGCACCTGCACTTCTTCGCGCACTTCGCGCACCAGGCAGTCTTCGGCCGATTCCCCTGGCTCGGCGAACCCAGCCAGGGTGCTGTAGACGCCGCTGACAAAACGTGGCGAACGGGCCAATAGCACCTCGTCGCCACGGGTAACCAGCACAATCATGCTCGGCGAGATGCGCGGGTAATGGCGCAGGTCACAGGGTTGGCAGTACATCGCCCGCTCCCAGTGGATCTGCGCCATCGCCTGGCCGCAGTTACCGCAGAAGCGGTGTTCGCGGGCCCAGGTGCCGATTTGCGCGGCGTAGCCCAGCACCTTGTAGAGGGTGTGGTCGCCGTCGAGCATGAAACCGCGCAGCCCCTGCCAACGGCAACCCGCCACGTCGGCGGGGGCATTGAGCTCCAGCAGGTACACCGGCTCGCCATCGAGGTGGCCGATGCCGTGCTCGCCCAGGATCGACAGATCCTGGCGCTTGAGCCATTCGCGCGGGAACAGCGCGCCATTGTCATCGAGCAAAAAGCCATCGCGGCTGCGGGCCACGGCCCAGCCTCCCGGCACATCGGTATCCAGTACGGCGGTGGTCCAGCGTGAAGTCATAGGTGCTCAGTCCGCGAATTCAGGTTTCTGCTTGCTCATATGGGCGGCCATGGCCACGCGCAGGTCGGCCGATTGCAACATCGCGGCGTTCCAGGTGGCTACGTATTCCAGGCCATCGTTGATGCTGTGGTCACGCATGTAGCTAATCATTTGCTTGGTGCCGGCGACGGCGATCGGCGACTTGGCGGCGATTTCCCGGGCAATGCCCAGTACGCCGTCGAGCAGGCCGGCGGCATCGCTCCAGGTGCGGTTGACCAGGCCGATGCGCAGCGCTTCTTCGGCGCCAAAGGTGCGCCCAGTGTAAGCCAGTTCGCGCAGCATGCCGTCACCGATGATGCGCGGCAGGCGTTGCAGGGTGCCAACGTCGGCGGCCATGCCGATGTCGATTTCCTTGATGGAGAACTGCGCGTCATCAGCGGCGTAGCGCATGTCGCAGGCCGAAATCAGGTCGATGGCGCCCCCCAGGCAATAGCCCTGAATTGCCGCCAGCACCGGTTTGCGGCATTGGTCCACGGCGTTGAAGGAGGCTTGCAGTTGCAGGATCTTGCGCCGCAGCAAGCGCGCGTTGCGGCCCACGTCCTTGCCGAACTCGTTGGCCACGCTGGCCAGCATCATCAGGTCGATGCCCGAAGAAAAATGCTTGCCGGCGCCACTGAGTACCACCACGCGCACGGCGTCGGTGTCCTCGACCCACTGGAAGATCTCGATGATCTCGGTCCAGAACGCGGCGTTCATGGCGTTGATTTTTTCCGGGCGGTTTATCTGCACATGGGCGATGTTGTCTGTCAGTTCGACGCTGAACGCTTGGTATTGCGACATGGCAGTGATCCTTTACCGGAGAAAAAAGAAGGCCGAACTATAACGCGCCATCCCCCGGCGGAGTAAGGCAGCGCATCGGCCAAAAGCGGGACTGCCCAGCAAACCCCAGTGGGGCGGGCCTGACCGCGCCGTGCTCACTCCTGCACCGGCAGCCACAGCACAAACCGCGCGCCGCCCAGGGGCGAGGCTTCTACGGTGAGGCTGCCGCCCTGCACTTGCAGGGCCCGGCGGCTGAGGGCCAGGCCCAGGCCGAAGCCTCCGGTGGCACGGTCGCGGCTGCGGTCCAGGCGATAGAACGGCTCGAATATCCGTTCGCGTTCGTCGTCCGGGATGCCAATGCCGTCGTCGTCCACCCATACCTCGCAACCGTCGGCCAGCACCTGGACGCTGACCTGGATGCGCTTTTCGCAGTAGCGCATGGCATTGCGCAGCAGGTTTTGCAGGGCCCGGGCGGTGAGGCGCGGGTCGAGGGTGAAACGGTCGAGTTCGCCGTACAGGAGCACGTCGATCACCACTTCCGGGGAGATCTGCTCGTCGTCAACGCTACCCAGGATGCTGTCGATGAACTCGTCGAGGGACACCTGCACCCGTTCGGTCAACTGCGCCGGGTGCTGCAAACGGCTGTAGGACAGCAGTTCCAGGACCAACTCGTCCAATTCGCGGATGTGCGCCACCAGCCCTTGCAGGCGTTGGCGGCTGGCGGCGGGCATTTCGTCGGAGAGGGCCAGGGCCAGGCCGAAATCCAGGCGTGTGAGGGGCGTGCGCAGTTCGTGGGACACGGCATTGAGCAGGTCGCGCTGCTGGTTGAGCAGGTTTTCGATGTCATCGGCCATGGTGTCGAACACGTGGGCCAAGGCGCCGATGTTGGAGCTGGGCGGAATATGGGTGCGCTCGCTCAGGTGGCCCTTGCCCAGGCGTTCGGCGGTGCTGCGCAGGCGCTCCAGGTTGCGCCAGTGGGGGCGCAGCCACAGCAGCAGGCACGCCAACAGCGCGGCGCCGATCAGCACGTTGATGCTCCAGTACAGCAAGTTGACATCCAACGGGTCGGGCGGCACCACCAGCTTCACCGCCACCTGGTCGTCCAGCGGTGCCACCGCCAGGGTGCGCCACCCCCAGGCGCCCAGGCGCACGACCTTCTCGCCCCGTTGCAGGCGTTCGGTTTCATACAGGCTGAAGTCTGGGTCGTCGTTGCGCACCAGGGCGATTTGCAGTGGGTGGAACTCGCCGTCCATGCGGGCGGCCAGGGCCGGCCACTGCTCGGCGGGCAGCGTGCGAAACTGCTGCACGATGAGGTTTTGCAGGCCCCGGGACTGGTCCAGGTTGTAGCTCAGGAAACGCTCGTTGAAGACCTTTATCACCAGGTCCGGCACCAGGTAGAGCGCCGCGCTGAAGGTGACGATGGTTATCAGGTACAGGCGCACCAGAATCCGCAACATGGCTTCAGTATTCCCATTCCGAACGGCTGAACAGGTAGCCCTTGCCCCACACGGTCTTGATCTTGCGCGCCTCGCCGGCATGGTCGTCGAACTTGCGCCGCAGCTTGGAGATGGCCACGTCCACCGAGCGGTCGGTGCCGTTGAACTCGATGCCGCGCAGGCGTTGCAGGATCTGGTCGCGGCTCAACACTTCACCGGCATGGCGGGCGAGCACCACCAGCAGGTTATATTCGCCGCTGGACAGCTCCACCGGTTGCTCGCGCCAGGTCACCGTGCGTTCGGACAGGTCGATGCACAGGTTGCCCATCAGGATACGGTCGCTGGCCGACTGCGGTTCGCCCAGGCTGCTGCGGCGCAGCAAGGTGCGCACCCGCGCCAGCAATACCCGCGGCTCGCAGGGCTTGGTCACGTAATCGTCGGCGCCCATTTCCAGGCCTAGCACCTGGTCGTGGCTGTCGTCACGGGCAGTGAGCATGAGGATCGGCAGGCTCGCCGAGTCGGCGCGCAGCAAGCGGCACACTTGCAGGCCATCGAGGCCAGGCAGCATCAGGTCGAGGATCACCAGGTCCGGCGGCGTACTGCGGGCGCGCTCGCGTACCTGGTCGCCGCGGCTGATGACGTTGACGTGATAACCGTTGCGCTCCAGGTAACTGGCGATCAGCTCGGAGAGCGCGGGGTCGTCTTCGACCAGGAGAATGTTGGGCATGGGGGGCGTCCGGGCAGTGCGGTGGCGGTATCCGGTTGTGGCAGCGAGCCTGTTCGCGATGGTGTGACCCAAGCCAGCCTCTTATCGGCTGATAGGCCACTATCGCGAGCAGGCTCGCTCCCACGGGCCGAACACAAGGTTCAAGCCGCGCAGGATATACGCCTTGCGCCCTATGGGAATCCCGCCTTCACACTTTTTCACACAGGCACTACATAGCTTCACAGCAGCCCTTGACCGCTGCCCGTAGCATGCCGGGGTCATTATTGGGGTATCCGCATGTCGAGAAAACTGGTTGCGCCGCTGTGCCTGTTGGCCATGGCCTTGTTATTGAGCGCTTGCGAGAAAACGTCCACCGCCGAAGCTCCGCCCCCCCTGGCTAGCGTGCGGATCGAGACGGTGCAGGCCCGGCCGCTGTCCATCAGCAGTGAATTGAGTGGGCGCATTGCCGCGCCACGCATGGCCGAGGTGCGTGCCCGGGTCGCGGGCGTGGTGCTGCAACGCACCTTCGCAGAGGGCAGCGATGTGAAAAAAGGCGACGTACTGTTTCGCATCGACCCGGCGCCGTTCAAGGCTGACCTGGACAGTGCCGAGGCGAACCTGCGCAAGGCTCAGGCCAATGCGTTTCAGGCGCGCCTGCAAGAGCAGCGCTATAGCCAGTTGATCGAAGAAAAAGCCATCAGCGCCCAGGACTACGACAACGCCCGCGCCGCCGCCCGGCAAACCGCTGCCGACGTCGCCGGCAATGAGGCCGCGGTGCAGCGGGCGCGGTTGAACCTGGGCTATGCCACGGTGACGGCGCCGATTTCCGGGCGCATTGGCCGTGCGTTGGTCACCGAGGGTGCCCTGGTGGGCCAGAACGAAGCCACGCCCCTGGCACTGATCCAGCAACTGAACCCGATCCACGCCGACCTGACCCAGTCGACCCGTGAACTCAACGACCTGCGCCGCGCCCTGCGCGCCGGGCAGTTGCAGCAGGTCGGCCAGGGCCAGGCCAAGGCGACGCTGATCCAGGACGACGGCAGCCTCTACCCCTTGCCGGGCAAGTTGCTGTTCACCGACATCACCGTCGACCCCAGCACCGGGCAGATCATCCTGCGCAGCGAGTTCCCCAACCCGGACCTGGACCTGCTCCCGGGCAGTTTCGTGCGGGTGCGGGTCGAGCAAGCCGTCGATCGCCAGGGCATCAGCGTGCCGCAACGGGCGATCCTGCGGGACAGCGCCGGCCAGGCCCAGGTGTTGGTACTGGACGGCGAAGAGCGGGTCAGCCAGCGGAACGTGCAACTGGCCTCGGTGCAACAGGACCGCTGGATTGTGACCGAAGGCCTGAAGCCCGGTGACCGCATCGTCACTGAGGGCCTGCAACACGCACGCCCCGGCGAGAAAGTACAGATCGACAGCAGCCCTCTGCCACTTGCCCAGACGTCTGGCCAGTAATCGGGAAGCCTTTTCATGCCGCAATTCTTTATTGACCGCCCGATTTTCGCCTGGGTGGTCGCCCTGTTCATCCTGCTCGCCGGTGCCCTGGCCATCCCGCAGTTGCCGGTGGCCCAGTACCCCAACGTCGCGCCGCCCCAGGTGGAGATCTACGCCACCTACCCCGGCGCCTCGGCGCAAACGGTGGACGAGAGCGTGGTCAGCCTGATCGAACAGGAGCTCAACGGCGCCGATCACTTGCTGTACTTCTCTTCCCAGAGCAGCCTGGGCAGCGCCACCATCACCGCCACCTTCCAACCCGGCACCAATCCGGAAATGGCCCAGGTAGATGTGCAGAACCGCCTCAAAGCCGTGGAGCCGCGCCTGCCCCAGGCTGTGATCCAGCAAGGTTTGCAGGTAGAAAAGGTGTCGGCGGGCTTCCTCTTGCTCATCACCCTCACCTCCAGCGACGGCAAGCTCGACGACGTGGCCCTGAGCGACTACCTGGCGCGCAACGTGATGAACGAGATCCGCCGCCTCGATGGCGTCGGCAAGGCCCAGTTGTACGGCGCCGAGCGCGCGATGCGGGTGTGGATCGACCCCCAGAAGCTACAGGGCTTCAACCTCACCCCAGCGGACGTGAATGCCGCCATCGCCGCGCAGAACGCCCAGGTTTCGGCGGGCAGCATCGGCGATTTGCCGAGCCGCCCGGGCCAGGAAATCACTGCCACTGTGCTGGTCAAGGGCCAACTGTCCACACCTGAAGAGTTCGCCGACATCGTCCTGCGGGCCAACCCGGACGGCTCCACCGTGCGCCTGGCGGACGTGGCGCGGGTGGAAGTGGGCAGCCAGGAATACCAGTTCGGCACACGCCTGAACGGCAAGCCGTCCACCGCTGTGGGCGTGCAACTGTCGCCGGGGGCCAACGCCCTGAGCACCGCCAACGCGGTACGGGCGAAGATGGACGACTTGGCGCGCTATTTCCCGGCCGGCGTGGAGTACAAGATCCCCTACGACACCTCGCCCTTCGTCAAAGTCTCGATTACCAAGGTGGTGTACACCCTGGTGGAGGCGATGGTGCTGGTATTCGCAGTGATGTTTCTGTTCCTGCAGAACATCCGCTACACCCTGATCCCCACACTGGTGGTGCCGGTGGCGCTGATGGGCACCTTTGCGGTGATGCTGACCCTGGGTTTTTCGGTGAACGTGCTGACCATGTTCGGCATGGTGCTGGCCATCGGCATCCTGGTGGACGACGCCATTGTGGTGGTGGAGAACGTCGAGCGGATCATGGTCAACGAGGGTCTCTCGCCACGGGAGGCCACGCGCAAGGCGATGACCCAGATCACCGGGGCGATCATCGGCATCACCCTGGTGCTGGTGGCGGTGTTTATCCCCATGGCATTCATGCAGGGCTCGGTGGGGGTGATCTACCAGCAGTTCTCGCTGTCGATGGCCACGTCGATCCTGTTCTCGGCATTCCTGGCGTTGTCCCTGACCCCTGCCCTGTGCGCGACCCTGCTCAAGCCGATTGCCAAGGGCGAACACCACGCCAAGGGCGGGTTCTTCGGCTGGTTCAACCGCCGTTTCGAGCAGTTGAGCGACGGCTACGAGCGCTCGGTGGCCTATGCGCTCAAGCGCACCGGGCGCTACTTGCTGATCTACGGCGTGCTGCTGGTGGGCCTGGGGCTGTTGTTCAGCCGCCTGCCCTCCTCCTTCCTGCCGGTGGAAGACCAGGGCTACACCATCACCGATATCCAGTTGCCGCCAGGCGCCAGCCAGCCGCGCACCATCGAGGTGGCCAAGCAGATCGAGGCGCACAACGCCGGCGAGCCGGGCGTGGGCGACACCACGATGATCCTGGGCTTCAGCTTTTCCGGCAGCGGGCAGAATGCGGCGCTGGCCTTCACCACGCTCAAGGATTGGGCCGACCGTGGCAGCGACGACTCGGCGGCCTCGATTGCCGACCGCGCCAACGCCGCCCTGAGCCAGATCAAGGACGCCGTGGCCTACGCCATCCTGCCGCCGCCCGTGGATGGCCTCGGCACCTCCAGCGGTTTCGAGTTCCGCTTGCAGGACCGTGGCGGCCTCGGCCACGCAGCGCTGATGGCGGCGCGCACCGAACTGCTGGCCGCCGCGGAAAAGAGCCCGGTGCTGGTCAACGTGCGTGAAAGCGCGTTGGCCGAAGCGCCACAGGTGCAGTTGGAGGTAGACCGCAAGCAGGCCAACGCCTTGGGCGTGTCCTTTGCCGAGATCGGCAACATCCTGTCCACGGCGGTGGGTTCGGCCTACATCAACGATTTCCCCAACCAGGGCCGCATGCAGCGGGTGATCGTGCAGGCCGAAGGCGATCAGCGCAGCCAGGTGGCGGATTTGCTCAACATCCACGTGCGTAACAGCAGCGGCAAAATGGTGCCACTGTCGGCGTTCGTCCAGGCCAAGTGGATCCAGGGCCCGGCGCAGTTGACCCGCTACAACGGCTACCCGGCCATCGCCATTTCCGGCGAACCGGCGCCGGGCCACAGCACCGGTGAAGCCATGGCGGAAGTCGAACGCCTGGTGGCACTGCTGCCCACCGGGCTGGGCCAGGAATGGACCGGGTTGTCGTTGCAGGAACGCTTGTCCGGCGCCCAGGCGCCGATCCTGCTGGGGCTGTCGTTGCTGGTGGTGTTCCTCTGTTTGGCGGCACTGTACGAGAGTTGGTCGATCCCCACTTCGGTGTTGCTGGTGGTGCCGCTGGGCGTGCTGGGCGCGGTGCTGGCGGTGACGTTGCGGGGCATGCCCAACGATGTGTTCTTCAAAGTGGGCCTGATTACCATCATTGGCCTGTCGGCGAAGAACGCGATCCTCATCATCGAGTTCGCCAAGAGCCTCTACGACGAAGGCCACGACCTGCTGGACGCCACGGTGCAAGCCGCGCGCCTGCGCTTGCGGCCGATCGTAATGACCTCCCTGGCCTTCATCCTCGGCGTGGTGCCCCTGGCGCTGGCCACCGGCGCCAGTTCCGCGAGCCAGCAAGCCATCGGCACGGGTGTGATTGGCGGGATGATAACTGCCACCCTGGCCGTGCTGTTCGTACCGGTGTTCTTTGTGGTGGTGATGAAACTGGTGCGTAAGCGCCCGGGCAAGGATTGACCGATGGCAGGGGGCAAAACCCTGTGGGAGTGGGCTCGCCCGCGATGGCAGCGTGACTGCTCATAGGCCTGTGTCGGCGGTACGGGCCTCATCGCGGGCAAAGCCCGCTCCCACGCAAGCCCGCGCCCGTAGCGCGGGAGCGTACATTTGCAGCAATCTCCCTTCCAACTGGGCTATGGTGTTTTGACATCAATGCCGTCGAGCCACCATGCCCCATCTCATCCGCACCCACCCTCGCCTCACCGCCGCCGCCCTGTTGGGTGTGGCGGTGGGGGTGTTGGCACCCGCCGACACCCTGCTCAATAAAATCCTCATCGGCTGGAACAGCGGTGTCTGGACCTACTTGGTACTGATGCTGTGGCTGACCCTGCGGGCCAACGCCGACCGGGTGCGGCGCATTGCCGAGGTGGAGGACGAAAACGCCGCCCTGGTGCTGTTTATCGTGTGCCTGGCGGCGATTGCC
Organism: Pseudomonas sp. MF08875; assembly: GCF_059862525.1. NCBI lineage: Bacteria > Pseudomonadati > Pseudomonadota > Gammaproteobacteria > Pseudomonadales > Pseudomonadaceae > Pseudomonas > Pseudomonas sp. MF08875. The sequence continues at coordinate 12,907 of NZ_JCBCUW010000022.1, read as the reverse complement.
AGCCTGGCCACCATCGGCCTGGAACTGAGCGGCAGCCGCGAACTGGCCAGCGCCGAGCGCTGGCAGCACTACGGGTTTACCGGGTTGACGGTGGTCGGCTCGTGGCTGTTGATCGGCATGATCTTCAGCGTGCATTACGCCCGGCTGTACTACACCTGGGACGGCAAAGGCCCGGCCCTGCGCTTTGCCGAAGGCGAGGTCACGCCGGATTATTGGGACTTCCTTTATTTCTCCTTCACCATCGGCGTCGCCGTGCAGACCTCCGATGTCGGCGTTGCCACCCGGGGCATGCGCAAGGTGGTGCTGGCACAGTCGCTGATCGGGTTCCTGTTCAACACCGCCATCCTGGGGTTTTCCATCAACATCGCCGCCGGTTTGATTAACTGACCGGCACCGCCAACAACTGCGCGGCACAGCGCGTGATCCGCCGGCATGCCTCAGCCAGCCGCGCCTGATCCACCACCAACCCTATGCGGATATGCCCCGCGGCGCTGGGCCCGAACGCTTCGCCAGCCAGCACCGCGACGCCGTGATCTTCCAGCAACCGTTCGGCAAACGCCTGGGCACCCAGGCCGGTGGCACGAACATCGACCATCACGAACAGGCCGCCGTCGGGCTTGACCGGGTTAAGCCCCGGGCAGCCGAGCAGCGCGGCACATACCAGGTCGCGGCGTTGGCGGTATTCCTCGTGCATGCGCCCCAACTCCGGCAAATCGGCCTCCAACGCGACCTGGGCGGCTTTTTGCACAAACTCCGGGGTGCCGAACAGCATGCACAGCGACAGATGCTCCAGATGATTGGCCAGGGCCGGCGGGCCAATCACCCAGCCCAGGCGCCAGCCGCTCATGGCGTGGGACTTGGACAGGCTGTTGATGGTCGCGGTGCGCCCAGCCATGCCCGGCAGGCTCGCAGGGCTGACGTGCTCGCCCTCGTAGAGCAAGTCGCTGTACACCTCATCGCTGATAAGCCACAGGTCGTGGGCAATGCACAGGTGCGCCAGGGCCTGCCAGGTCGCAAGGGACAGGCTGGCGCCGGACGGGTTGTTGGGGCTATTGAGCAACAGCGCGCGAGTGTTGCCGGTGATGCGCGCGGCGACGTCGGCGGGGTCGATATGGAAACCGTTGGCCGAACGCACCGGCACCGGCACCACCGTGGCGGCGCAGGCGCCGAATACGCCTTCATAGGTCACGTACATGGGCTCGGCGACAAGCACCTCATCCCCTGGGTCCAGCAGGCAGCGTGCCACCGCGTACACCGCGCATTGCGCCCCGGGCAGCACAAGCACTTGGTCGATACCCACCGCTTGGCCGCTGCGTTGCTGCTGGCGGCGCGCAATGGCGGCGCGTAGCCCAGGCCTGCCGCGAGTGTCCGAGTAATGGGTATCGCCTGCGCGCAGGCTATTGATGGCTGCTTGGACAATGGGCGCCGGGGTGTCGAAATCCGGGTCACCCACCGACAGCAGCAGGACGTCCACGCCCTGCCCTATCAGTTCTATAGCGCGGTAATGAATCCGCCAGGCTGCCGCTCCCTCGCCGGCGATTCGTTGAGTCAGGGCCGAATAGCGCATGCACTTCTCCTTGAGTGGCGCGAATGGGACCCTGAACCTTAGATCACAAAACGCGCCACCATCGCATTCAAATCCACCGCCAAGCGCGACAGTTCGTGGCTGGCGGCGCTGGTCTGGTTGGCGCCCGCCGCCGACTGGGTGGCCAGGTCGCGGATGTTGACCAGGTTGCGGTCCACTTCGCGGGACACTTGCGCCTGTTCTTCCGAGGCGCTGGCGATCACCAGGTTGCGCTCGTTAATCATGTGGATCGAGCTGGTGATCTGTTCCAGGGCCACGCCTGCGGCACGGGCCATTTCCAGGGTGGTCTGGGTGCGCTGGTTGCTCTGCTGCATGGAGTTGACCGCTTCGCCGGTGCCGTTCTGGATACCGGCGACCATTTTTTCGATTTCCTGGGTCGATTGCGCCGTGCGGTGGGCCAAGGCCCGCACTTCATCGGCCACCACCGCAAAGCCACGGCCCGCTTCACCGGCGCGCGCCGCTTCGATGGCCGCGTTGAGGGCCAGCAGGTTGGTCTGCTCGGCAATGGCGCGGATCACGTCCAGCACCTTGCCGATATCCCGGCCCTGGGCCGCCAGGCCTTCGATCATCACCGAGGTGTTTTGCACGTCCTGGGTCATGGTCTGGATCGCGCCGACGGTTTCCACCACACGGTCGCGGCCTTCACGGGCCGCCTGGGTCGATTGGTTGGACGCCTCGGAGGTGGACACCGCGTTGCGCGCCACTTCTTCTACCGCAGCGGTCATTTCGTTGACGGCGGTGGCGGCCTGTTCGATTTCGTTGTTTTGCTGTTGCAGACCACGGGAGGCTTCTTCAGTGACGGCACTGAGCTCCTCGGCGGCTGAGCCCAACTGCGTGGCCGAACCGGCGATCTGCTCGATGGTGCGGCGCAGGCTGCTTTGCATGTCGGAAAGGGCCTTGAGCAGTTGGGCCGGTTCGTCTTTGCCGTCCACTTCGATGGCTTTGGTCAGATCGCCCCCGGCGATGGTTTGCGCGGCGTACAGCGCCTTGTTCAGCGGCGCGACGATGCTGCGGGTGAGCAGCCAGGCCAGCAGCACGGTAAGCAGCGCAGCGATCACCGCGACACCGACGATCCCGCTGATGGCTTCGCTGTAATGCTCGCCAGCCACTGCCGAGGCAGCCTTGGCACCTGCATTGTTGATGTTCACCAACTGGCTGAGCTGCTCGCCCATTTTGTCGGTGCCGTCCTTGATTCGGGTGTTAATCAGGGCCTGCATCTCGTCGAGCTTGTTCTGGCGCGAGAGCGCTAGCATCTGCTCCTGGGCTTGCAGGTAGTTGTCCAGGGTAGCGACGAAGGTTTTGTACAACGCGGCCTCGTCCACTTCGGCCGGCAGCGCGGCATAACTGTTTTGCGCCTGTTTGAGTTTGCCTACCAAATCACCGACGCGAGTCTGGGCCTCTTGCAGCGCCGCGGGGTCGCGGTTGACCAGGATACGGAACGACATAATGCGCAAGCGCAACACGTTATCGGTGATGTTGCCCAGGTAAGCGACGCTGGGCAGTTGTACCTGTTCCATATCGATTGAAGCCTGGCGGATCACCGCCATGCGGTTCACCGCAAATACCCCCAGGATGACGACGAGCAATGCGATGAACGCAAAACCCAGGAAAGCTCTTGGCGCAATGTTCAGTTGACGAAGGGACATAGGACGACTCTCGGTGATGTAGGGCGGCGAGCTTCCGTGCCGTTCACACTGTCAGGCCGGGAATGTTCCCCCTCACAGGCTGGCGCCACTGTTGTAGTTAGTGTGTGGGCCTGATTGGGATATCGGCCAGGCTTGAGGCTTTATGTAGGGGATTTCGGAAAAATATTTCTAATTGTGACTATCGTGCCAGATTGGGTTGTTGACCCAGGGCAACGGGCCACAAACCTTACCCGGCCTTGGCGCAATGCATGGGGCTTGGTGGGAGCGAGCCTTGCTCGCGATGACAGTGCTACATCCAGTACTGAGGTAGGGGATAGATCGCTATCGCGAGCAGGCTTGTCCCCACATAAGGCCTACCCCTGCCGCGCTATCAAGCCAACGGCACATCCAGGCTGACCTTGACCCGGTCCATCACCACGATGCTGCGAAACCACTTGATGTTGCGATTTTCGTAGAACAGTTGGCGGGCGAGGATTTCATAGGCCTTCATCGTCTCCACCACAATCACCAGCATGAAATCGGCTTCGCCGGTGACGTAGTAGCACTGCTGGACTTGCGGCACCGACATTTGCGCCTTGAGCACGTCGAGGTCTTCGATGTGGGTGCGTTCGGCGTGCACTTCCACCAGCAAGGTGATGGGTTTGCCCACCGATTGCGGGTCGATCACTGCGGTATTGGCGGTGATGACCCCTTTGTTTTGCAGGCGTTTGATGCGCCGCTGTACCGCTGCCGTGGACAGGCTGACCTGCTCGCCGATGATGCGCAGCGCCATGCTGTTGTCGCGCTGCAAGTGCTCAAGGATCGCCAGGTCGAAGGCGTCGAGGTCGGGGTAGGACATGGCCAAATCCAGATGCGAGAAAATTTCCCATATTAAGCCCGGAAACAGAGTAAACGTCTCACAGCAAAAGCAATATATTCCCACCCCAGAACAACCACCCTTCATCTGCGTAAAACGCCAAGGTCTCGCGAGGACACTGTGTCTAAAGGTATTGCTTTATCGGTTCTGGCCTCGGTGTTGTTCGCCGTCATGTACTTCTACACCACGTTGCTGGGGCCACTGGACGGGATGGAGATTTTCGGCTGGCGCATGCTGCTGACGGTGCCGTGCATGACCCTGTTCATGTTGGCCCTGGGCGAACTCAAGCAGGTTACGCAACTGCTGAGGCGGGTGTTGGACGCTCCGCGGCTGATCCCGGTGCTGCTGCTGTCATCGGCGATGGTGGGGGTGCAGTTGTGGTTGTTTTTGTGGGCGCCGGTCAATGGCCACGGCTTGGACGTGTCCCTGGGCTATTTCCTGCTGCCACTGACCATGGTGCTGACCGGGCGCGTGGTGTACGGCGAGCGCCTGTCGCGCCCACAGAAAATCGCCGCGGTGCTGGCCCTGCTCGGGGTGGCCAATGCGCTGTACCAAGTGGGCAGCGTGAACTGGACCACCTTGCTGGTGGCCCTGGGCTACCCCGGTTACTTCGTGCTGCGCCGGCGCATCGGCACCGACAACATGGGCGGCCTGTGGCTGGATATGACGCTGCTGCTGCCCATTGCCTGGTGGTTTGTGCACAGCGGCGCCCAGGGTTTTGCCGTGGGCACCACCCGCCCGGCCATGTACGGGTTGATTCCACTGCTGGGGCTGCTCAGTGCTTCGGCGTTGGCGTGCTATGTGATCGCCAGCCGCTTGTTGGCCTTTGGCTTGTTCGGTTTGCTCAGCTATGTCGAGCCGGTATTGCTGCTGGCCGTGGCGCTGATGCTGGGCGACGGCATCAAGCCCGAGGAATGGCTGACCTACCTCCCGATCTGGCTCGCGGTGCTGGTGCTGGCGGGCGAAGGCGCCAAGCACGTGATGCGCCAGCGGCGCTGACGGGCAGGCGAAAAAAATCCCGGACGGCATCGCAGCCGCCCGGGATTTTTTATGGCCTTATTCGGCGCTCAACACACCACGGCGCACCTGGTCGCGCTCGATGGACTCGAACAATGCCTTGAAGTTGCCCTCGCCGAAACCATCGTCGCCCTTGCGCTGGATGAACTCGAAGAACACCGGGCCCATCAGGGTTTCCGAGAAAATCTGCAGCAGCAGGCGTTTGTCTCCGGATTCCGAGGCGCCGTCAAGCAGGATGCCCCGCGATTGCAGTTGGTCTACCGGCTCGCCGTGGTTGGGCAAGCGGCCTTCGAGCATTTCGTAGTAGGTGTCGGGCGGCGCGGTCATAAAGCGCATGCCGATGCTTTTCAGTTGATCCCAGGTCTTGACCAGGTCATCGGTGAGGAAGGCCACGTGTTGGATGCCTTCGCCGTTGAACTGCATCAGGAACTCTTCGATCTGCCCCGCGCCCTTGGACGACTCTTCATTGAGGGGGATGCGGATCATGCCATCGGGGGCGGTCATGGCCTTGGAGGCCAGGCCGGTGTATTCGCCCTTGATGTCGAAGTAGCGGAGCTCGCGGAAGTTGAACAGCTTCTCGTAGAACCCGGCCCAGTAGGCCATGCGGCCGCGGTACACGTTGTGGGTCAGGTGGTCGATGATCTTCAGGCCCGCACCCGGTGGGTTGCGATCGACGCCCTCGAGGTAGACGAAGTCGATGTCGTAGATGGAGCTGCCTTCGCCGTAACGGTCGATCAGGTACAGCGGCGCGCCGCCGATGCCCTTGATGGCCGGCAGGTTCAGCTCCATCGGGCCGGTGGCGATGTGGATCGGCTGGGCGCCGAGTTCCAGTGCGCGGGAGTAGGCCAGTTGGGCATTCTTGACGCGAAACGCCATGCCACACACCGACGGGCCGTGCTCGGCGGCAAAATACGAGGCCACGCTGTTGGGCTCGTTATTGAGAATCAGGTTGATACTGCCCTGGCGGTACAGATGCACGGCTTTGGAGCGATGGGTCGCGACTTTGGTGAAACCCATGATCTCGAAGATCGGTTCCAGGGTGTTGGGCACAGGCGATGCGAATTCAATGAATTCAAAGCCCATCAGGCCCATTGGGTTTTCGTATAAATCTGCCATGGTTGGCGCCTCATCATTATTAGAGTTAACGGAACGTTAGTTGCTCAATAACCGATGGGCGCGGGTGGCGCGCAGGAGATGCCACGCACGCTGCGGGCAAGAAAATCACCGTAGATCAGTTGGAACCCGAGTAGCTTCATTGTCGACCCACTCTCGTACGGGCGAGGCCTCTGCACAGGAGGCTTTATTATTGTATGCGTAACCCGATTCTACACAGCGTAAATGGCTTTGTCCGCATTCTGTATCAAATCCCTTTCTCTGCCCTAGAGACAAGGGGTTTGTTGCACCTGTAGAGCCCCCAGCAGAACCAACGCATCGGGGCACGCCGGGTGTTTACCGCCTTATAGAGTGGCCTCGTGTTGTTGGGTGTTGCCGTAATCGTCCAGGGTGCTAAAGCGCAACTTGACGTTGGGCGGCCATGTGTCGGGCAAGCCATCAAGCGGGAGGGTCGCCGAGGCCCCCGGGGCGATCATCGGCGGGTCTTCATTGCGATACTCCACCCCACCCAGGCTCACGACCACCGAAGACAAGGTGACGTGATAGCTGCCAGGGTTGCGCACCTGCACCACCGTGCCCTCCCCTCGACGCCACTGCAGCTGAGCAGGGGCGTCGCGGGCCTGCCCCTGCAGATCAACGGGGCGCAAAAACAACTTGATGCGGCTGCGGAAGGCAAACTGCAGGCTGCTGGCCTGTTCGTCGGCCTGGGCAGGTTTGGGCCGGATACCCAGCACATTGAGCCAGTACACCGACTCTTTGTCCGTCGGCACCCCTAGCCCTTGCGCTGCCTGGTAAGCCACGCGCAGGGCCGCGCTCTTGCCGGCCTCCATGCGCAGGATCGGCGGGCTGATGGTGAACGGCACATCGCTGTATTCGGCTTGCACCTGGGGGTCGCCTTCATCGATCCAGACTTGCACCAGCCGTGGATCCGGGGCTTCGTTTTTCAACTTGAGGGTGACCTCGCGCCGCTCCATGGGGAAGATCACCCGGGTGCTGTCGATCACGATTTCCCCCCGGGCACTGCCCACCAGCAACGCCGCCACCCACCCCCAGAGCAAACGGCGCTTCATCGGTAGCTCATCGTGAATGTGACCAGGCCATTGGCGCTGCCAGGCTTGACCACCGCTTCGGTCTGGATGTAGCGCACCGCCAGGGGAATGTTGAATACACCATTTCCGGCAGCGCCGGCCTGCCACTGATTGGGGTTGCCCTCGGCCGCGGAGTCCGGGCCATAGCGCAGCAGTGTTCCGTTGTGGAGCAATTGCAGGGCGATGCCTTGGGCGGTGGAGGTTGGGGTCAGGGACAGTTGATCGCCACGGTTGGCGGTGTTGGTCTGGTCGGTCAGGGTCACCCATACGTCCCGGGTCGGTCCTTCGCCGCCGCTGCATTGCAGTGCAATAGTGTCGCTGGCCGAGCCGGCGACGCTGCCCACCCCGGTAAACTCCCGCGCCGCGACTTTGCCCAGGTTGATCGCTATCGCCGGGGTGGATACCGAGCACGTGGGTTTGCGCGGAGGGTTAACGATAATGTTGCCGAAGTGGAACTGGTGATGCTGGTAGTAGCCGGCGCTCAGGTGTGCGTAGTAACGCGACGGTATCGCGCCACCCTGGATAGGCCCCGTGGCGATGAAGATCACCCGCCCCTCCATTCCCCAGACCGGCAGCCCCGGCCTCTCGGGCCCGCGCAGAATGGTCACCCCGGTAGTAACACGTTTCATAGGCCCCATGTCGCGATCCTTAGCCATCATCACAAAGCCAACGCCGGGCAAGCCCGTTGCATAGACCGGCAAGGCCAGGCCGGAATGACCGAACTCCAAGCCTGTCCATGGTGTGTTGGCCGGCATGCCCATATGCGAGTAACGGTCAATCACAACGGTGGGGTCGTAAGTGCAGCGCAAGCCGTTGGGGGCGTTGATGACATAACCGTCGGGCTCGCCAATCGGGCGCCCCACAACCGGGTTGGCCGGCACGCTGATTGGCGGCACCGACAGTACGGTTGGCGGGTTTCCGTCACAGCTAATGCCCAAGCCGTGGGCCACAGGGATGTTCAAGACGGCGCAGGCGAACAGCCCTGCTGCGCCCAGGAGTGTTTTCGCAGTGCACTGCTTCATCGGGTACTCACTTCTTGACGTACGGGCGTGGAGACACAACGGCTGTGCAGCAGGTCGGCGCTCTGCTGCCGTTGCCCGCGCGGTTGCAGCGGCAGTTGATAGTGGATGTAGCAGCGGCCATCGGCGCCGTCCCTCCATTTCACGGTGAGGGTGCCCTGCTCGGCGATCCCCCGCACAAACGCCTTGCTGGCCTGGCCGATCACCCCCACTTCAGTGCCCTGTTCATTGAACACCTGGGCGGCAAATGGCAGGGGTTGGCCGTTTTCCTGCGCGGCCTTGACCACCACGGCGCGGCCGCTGACTGTCTCGAACTTGAGCAACGCCACCGCGCCCAAGGTCGGCACCACGGTTTGGGTCGCTTCCTTGAGTTCCACATCCTGGGCCGTGCCATGGGGGTCGATGCCCACATTGTTGGTCTGATAGGCCCGCAGGGATGACACCACCGCATAGCCAGCCTTGTTCACCTTGACGTTGTAGCTATTGCTCAACAACGCCCCTTCGGCGTTGGGCACATGCACCAGGGCCGAAGCTTCGCCCAGGTATTGAGAGAAGGTCAGGCCCCCCGCGTGGGCAATCAGCCCACCGTTAGCGCTAAAGGACACCTGGCTGTCGTCGTTGGCATGGCTGTAGCCAGCGCGCATGTTGGCCATGCCGCCGTTGTAGTTGCCATACGCATTGAAGTTGCCCTGGGGGTTGCCGGCGCCCGTGGCCCGGCTGCCCGAGAGGCCGTAGCTGAGGGACGCCTCGTCATCGAGGATTCCGTCGATGCCCACTTGCTCTTGCAGGGTGCTGCCCGTTTGCCCGGTATTGCGTACCAGGGTGGTGCTGATGTTCGGAGCGCGCGCACCGCCGCCCAGAGGCATGGACAGGGTCAACATCAATCGGTTGTCGACCCTGCCGAGAGCGCTGGTGCGGCTGAAGAAAACGTCATCACTCAATTGTTGTTGGCTGGGCTCGCCACTGTCTTCGACGCGCGAGCGTTGGGCCGAGAGGTTCCAATTGATGCGGCGCCAGGCTGCGCCGTAGCTAATGCTGTAGGACGTTTCGCGACCCTGCTGGCGGCCCCAGTAATCGGACGAACTGGCATAGAAACTCAGCGAACCACTGCCGACTTTCTGGCTAACCGTCAGGTCGATACGGCTTTTGCGCCGGGCATAGGTGTCGATATCCCTGCCCAGGCTGTTCAACTGCCGCACGCTGACCGCGTCGCTCAGGCTCAAGTAGCCCGGCGTGGAGAAACGGTAGGCACCCAGCACGAAATTGGTCCCCGACTGGGGCAGGTTCTTGTTGTAGCTGATACCCAGGTTGCGCCCCGACACCACGCCATCGCCATACCCCGGTACTTGGGTGCGCGAATCGGTGGCATCGAGGGAAAACGCCCCCAGCGGCGTGTTCACCGCCACGCCCACCTTGCCCTGCAGGTAACCCTCGGAATAGGTGGTGCCGCCATACAGTGTCAGGTCATCGAGCAGGCCATATTGCAACGTGCCCTGGAAGGTGATCGGGTTAGCGCCCTTGAAACCGCTCTGGCGTACCTGGCCGAAGGTGGCGCTGTAGCGGCTGGTACCGGAGCGCAGCAACTGCGGCGCCACCGAGTAAGGAATGATGTTGCTGGTGATGCGCCCGTTGGCCTCGGTCACACGGACGGTCAGGTCACCGCCATACCCGGTCGGGAACAGGTCGTCGATTACAAAGGGGCCAGGGGCTACTGTGGTTTCGTAAATGGTGTAGCCATTCTGGCTGACAGTCACGGTGGCATTGCTATCGGCGACACCGCGTACCACCGGCGCATAGCCCTGCTGCGACTGCGGCAACATGCGATCGTCGGTGGCCAGGCTGATACCGCGCATCCGCGTGCTTTCCAGCACCTGGCCGCTGCTGAAACTGTCGCCGATGGTCAGGCGCGACTGCCAGGTATTGAAGTTGCGTTGCAGGTAAGTGGCCGTGTTCTGGTAGGTCTGTATGCCGGTTTTCGAGTTCCAGGCCTGCGCGCCCTGGTGGCGCAAGCGCCAGCTGCCCAGGTTCAGGCCGCTGTTGACCCCCAGATAGGCCCGGTCGTCACCCTCACCGCGGGTGGCGCTGGAGGCGGCGAAGTGATAACTCGCCAGCCCCGCATCAATGCCGTCATCCCACAGCGAGGGATCGACATAACCGCGTACCGAACTCTTCATGTACACCTGGGGCACGCTGAGGGACAACTCCAGGGCTCCGGCGTCGAAGTTGGCGACGGCTTGGGGGATCCATTGGCCAATATCCCCGCACATCGCAGTGGGTGCCGGGGCGGCTGGGGGCTGGGCATTGTCTTTGGGCTTTTCGGCGTCGATCTTTTCCTCGGAGATGCCCAGGCGCGTGAGCAGCGCCCAATCCAGGCACGGCACAGCGCCGGTTTCGCCGGGCAATCTGCTAAACGGCAACTCATGGCGCCCGGCCTGATGGCCATTGACCAGGATATCGATGCGGTACTTACCCGGACTCAGGTTATTACCCTGGTTGAACCGGGTAATGTCTACCGCTGAGGCAACACCACTGCTAAAGGCGTCCAGGTCGAACAGCAAAGGCGCCGCCAGCGCATCGGTGCGGGCGAAGGCGGCACACATCAAACCGCCGGTCATGACACCGGCCAGGCGCAAGGTCGACGGGCCCAAATGGCGGCCCGCCCGTATAGGTCGTTGAAATGGCATAGTCATGGCTTCAGCTAACGCGTAAAGAGTCGACCCCTGTGGCTCGATGGGGCGCATCAGGGGTTCAGGGGGGCCTGCTGCATGGCAGAGAACCCACCAAAATCGTCGATGTACTTGAACTGCACCCGCGCCTGGGCAGGTGGCGCACCTAATGCACTGGTCAGGGCAAATTCCAGGCTGGTGAAGGGAGCGACCATGCCCTGCTGGGCGGTGTAGGTTCACAAAATAGTTGCTTCAAGACCTCCAGCAAACGCTGGTAGACAATCATTTATCTAGTGAGTCCGCTGGCCGGAATTCACTGAATAAATGAGAAAAGCACACATGTTTCACACAATAGTTGGTTCCACGGCGAACAGGGCGCGGCAAGTGATGCTGCGAGAGGCGCCTGGCGCCTGCTAGGCTGTTCTGTCAATCAGAGTTGTGCGCAATGGCTGGGCCAACCTCCAAATCCCCGTGGCTACCGTCGCTCCATTCCCTCCCTTTTTCTTTCTGTAGGTAACCTACAGAAAGTTATTGCGGTTTGTGCAGAGGCCGGTTATAAATGCCTCTCCTTAGGTAACCTGCCTACACACAGAGAGCGCAGCGAGATGAACACCCACTACGATCCAAAAGCAGTTGGCGATGCCATCGATAACATCACCTCAGGTTTAGAGCGCGTGATGACCGGATTTGCCAACCTGAAAACGCTCTTGGCGCCTGTCCCCGATGCTTCCGATATCCCTGAGCTCGATCCTCGCGATCCTGCCAATAAGTTCGAGAGCGGCAAGCTGACCGATCGGGGCATTGAGGTGTGCTACCGGCTTTTTGATGCTGGAAAAAGTCGGTATGCCGTTGGTGCGGAAATGGAGATCAGCTTCGGCGCAGCAACCCATCGCTTTGAAGCGTGGAAGAAGGCAGGTGGCCTCGATCGCGAGAAGCTTCCACTGAACTGAGTAATGACGAAATGACCAGCGCTGCCTCCCAGGGCCAACTGGTCATTGTTTCCAGAGAGGTTAGATGCGATGCCAGTCCAGAGGACTCACCTGCCTTCAAGGAGTGAATCGCCCCTAGTTTCGTAGACACCTCTTTGCCTTAAACTGAGGCCAATTAGGAGGTGCCATGAGCAACCCGCGTTACCCCGAAGAATTCAAAATACAAGCGGTCAATCAAGTGACCGAAAAGAAGCTGCCTGTCGCTGATGTGGCGGCCCGTCTCGGCGTGTCGACGCATAGCCTCTATGCCTGGATAAAACGTTACAGCAAACCTCAAGAAGAACGGCAGCAAGACGAAGATCAGCACGCTGAGTTGCGTCGTCTGCGAGCCGAACTAAAGCGTGTTACTGAAGAGCGAGACATCTTAAAAAAGGCCGCCGCGTACTTTGCCAAGGAGTGCGGTTGAAGTACGCCTTTATCAAGCAGCGAGCCGGCGACTACTCCATTCGACGGCTTTGCCTGACGCTGAAAGTCCATCCCAGCGGCTATTACGCCTGGTTGTCTGAGCCGCAATCTGCACGTGCTAAAGACGACCAGCGACTGCTGGGTTTGATCAAGCATTCCTGGCTGGAGAGCGGCGGCGTTTATGGCTATCGCAAAATCCATGACGATCTGCGCGAGGTCGGTGAAGTTTGCGGGCGCCATCGTGTGGCAAGGCTGATGCGTCTTGAAGGGCTGCGCTCTCAGACAGGTTATCGACGCCGCCCTGGAAAGTACGGCGGTAAGCCAGCGGTCGCCTCACCCAATTTACTGAAACGCCAGTTCGATGTCGTAGAACCCAACAAGGTTTGGGTCACCGACATCACCTACAGTGTGCCCGGAGTTCAGGGTGAGCATGGATGCTCAAATGAACCACGAGTCTATCTGGAATGTTGAACTGGGAACTCATGATGAGGAACCAAACACCCCATCGACTGTGACGGTGGTG